>JACQAL010000064.1 GCA_016195025.1 Bacteroidota bacterium
ATAGGGAGAGAAGCGGGCGCGCAGAGCGCGCCCGCTCCCAATCCTCCCAGATGTTGTGCTGTCATTCCGAACGAAGTGAGGAATCTCATTAAAAAAAGAATATTTATAGTTTTATACAGGGCTTAAGCAAAACTCACGTTAATACTACTTGCTCTTAATTTCAAACTCCGTTCTTCGGTTTAACTGCCTTCCTTCATCCGTATCGTTGGTGGCGATTGGTTTGGTTTTTCCATAACCCTTTGCCGTGAGGCGGTTTTTGCCAATGCCTTTTTGAATCAGGTAATCCACTACCGACTGCGCTCTTGCCTGCGAAAGTTTCATGTTGTAATCATCGGCTCCTTTGCTGTCGGTGTGGCCGGAAATCTCAATCTTCATACTGGGAATATCGTTGAGCAGTTTTACCAATCGTTCCAATTCCCCGGTGGACTCGGAGCGAAGCGTGGCTTTGTCAAAGTCGTAGAAAATATTTTTCAAAACAATTTTACTTCCAACGGAAATACTTTTCATCGGCACATCTTTTACATATTCCTTGTAAACGAATGTTTCGGGAATGTCGAAATTCTCGGAGTGAAACAAGTATCCTTCTTTCTTCACCGCGATGCCGTAATTCTTTCCACCGGGAAGCGACACTAAATATTTTCCGGTGGCGCTGTTTGATTTAAAAATGGCGATGGTCTCATCGCGTGTGTTGTCCATCAGTTCAATGTCGGCTTCTAAGGGCTGTTTGGTCATTTCATCATAGATGGTTCCTTTGAGAATGCACGCAACTGCGCTGCGCACCGTAGTATCGCCCTTGAAAGTGATTCTGTAAATATCTTTTTCCCCGTATCCATCGGGTTTGAAAGAAGAATAATAACCGTGCTCACCGCTGGCGGAAAGAACAAAATTAATGTCATTGTCAGGCGTGTTAATGGGGTAGCCGATGTTTTCGGGTATGCTCCATTTCTTTTTGCCCTTATCCCACACCGATTTAAAAACATCATACCCGCCCATGGAAGTATGCCCTTCGCTGCTGAAGTAAAGTGTTTTTCCATCGGGGTGAATGAAAATGCTTTGCTCATCGTAAGGAGTGTTGATGGTGGGTCCCAAATTTTCGGCTTCTCCCCATTGTTTCGTTTTGTCGTTCCAGGTTGTTTTATAAATATCGTGATTGCCAAAGCCGCCCGCTTTATCGCTGGCAAAATAAAATGTGTTTCCGTCAGCAGATAAACTTGCTGCATTTTCATGGTACTTTGTGTTGATGGAGGAACTCATTTTATAGGGTTTGCCCCACTCGTTTCCTTTCAAATCGCACTCATAAATATTTCCGCTTCCGTTATTCATGTCGTCCAGATAGATGAAAAGTTTTTGCCCGTCAGCCGAAAGCGCCAGCGAGGCATCATGCCGGTTGGCTGAATTAATGGGCGCGCCCATGTTTTTTGCTTCCGTCCATTTTACTTGCCCCTTGTCCCCTGTCCCCTGTCCTGCATTTGTTGAAATATAAATGTCTTCGAAATACATTTGGTCAAACATGTCAATTCCTCCGCCCGTGGTATTTTCTCTGCGCGAGGTGAACATGAGCACCGATTCATCGGCTGAAATCACTGCGCCATAATCGGGATTGGGCGAATTAATTTCTTTCCCCACATTTTCAATAATTACTTTCGCGGGTTTCTTCACCAATTCTTTTCCGTTACGGCATTCGGTAATTTTTTTGTCTATATCGGCAAGGGCGTTTTTATCATCGGGCTTTGTTTGTTCTTTGGCGGTTTGATATTCTTTCATCGCCTTGTCCCAATCCATATTGAAGTGGTAAGCGCGCCCAAGATAATAATGCAGGTTTTCACCCACTGTGGGATTTAGTTTATACGCGCGTTCCAAATAAGCAGTTGCTTTTTGTTTAAACTCAGAATAAAGATAGCAAACACCGATTCTGTAATTCAAGAACACATTGTTCGGGTTGAAAGCATTTGCTTTCAGGTAAAGCGGCAGCGCATACCTGTACATCTGATGCCCTTGGTCAAAATAGTTATCCGCTTCACTTATGTTTTTTTTCGCTTCTTTCAATCCCGCTTTGTCATTGGGAAAATCTTCTTTGGTAAATTCAATGTTCTGCGCGGTTACTACTTGCGAATTAACTACAAATATTACCAATAACAAATTCTTACAAATGAATTGTAACATTCGTAACTGATTAGTAATTGGTAACCCGATGAGTTGTTTCATATTATTTTCTTCCCAGAACGCAAGATTAACAAAAATTCTGAGGTGAGATAGAGAAATAAGGATATAAGGTTACTTGTCGCTAAGCATCTCCTTCACCAGCGCGGGGTAATTATGATTTTCGGATAGTGTCTCAGTTTGTATTTCTTCGTGTGGTTTTCTTAGTGACTTCGTGTCTTAGTGGCAAAAATAAAGAAAAGCAGAGCCACGAAGGCACTAAGACACAAAGGTTCACTAAACAAATTTCAAAATGAGACACTACCGATTTTCGGAAACCTGACTATCTTTGTATAAAAAACTTTACATTTGTACTTTGCTATAAATTTTTATGAAACAAAAATTCCTTCCTCCTCTTTTTCTTTTTTCGTGTTTCTTGCTTTTTGTCACACTGAGCGTAGTCGAAGTATCCTGCCGAAAAGCCGGTCCCGGGGGAAAAGCCGTTATTAAAGGAACGGTAACGCATAGCACCAAGCCCGTTCCCGGCACGGTGGTGTACATCAAATACAACACGCAGAGTTTTCCGGGCGCAAACATTAACAACTACGATGCAAGCACCGTTGCCGATGCCAGCGCCATTTATGAATTTGACAACCTGCGCAGGGGCGATTATTATTTATTCGGGGTGGGCTTTGACAGCACTGCCGTGAAAACCGTTTCGGGCGGAACGGGCACCAGCATCTCAAGCAAAGATGAAACCATTCAGGTGGATTTGCAGGTGAACCCCTGAATACCCGCTTTTCCGTTATACTGAAACAAATCGGCTTTCCGAAATGTTGAAGTCCAAAGTTCCAAATTCCAAGTCCCAAATTCCAAGAAAACAGCCGTTGTTGTTGGCTGTTTATTGGGGCTTGAAACTTGGGACTTGATGCTTGGGACTTTCTCATTTTTCGGAAACCTGACTGCCGATGGTATAGTTGGGCGGTTGTAGTTAACGTCTGCTTTAATGCTCTTAAAGGAGGATTCAATACTACGAGCGTCTGCTTTAATGCTCTTAAAGGAGGATTCAATACTACGAGCGTCTGCTTCAATACTCTTAAAGGAGGATTCAATACTACGAGCGTCTGCTTTAATGCTCTTAAAGGAGGATTCAATACTGCGAGCGTTTGCTTTAATGCTCTTAAAGGAGGATTCAATACTACGAGCGTCTGCTTTAATACTCTTAAAGGAGGATTCAATACTGCGAGCATCTGCTTTAATACTCTTAAAGGAGAATTCAATACTGCGAACGGAGCATTAAAGGGTTTATACCGAATCCATCCCTTAACGGCAAGTTTATAGTTTCAGGTTTACGGTCTGGAGTTTCCGGTTTGGAAATATTTAATGTGTTTGGAGAGCGAGTGTATTCAACCATTCAACCATCTAACCATTCAACCATTGATTTATCAAATCAACCGCCCGGCATTTATTTTCTGCGCATCGGCACCAGCGAAGGAATCATTTCAAAGAAACTCGTGGTGGTGAAGTGATATTCGCATATGCGCATTCGTCAACGCTATTCGCATATTCACTTCTTCATAAAAATAAACTGCCCTCCTTCATCGCCTGTGCCTTTAATGGGATTGAAGGCGGGGGTTTGGTCAGAGTTGTTTTTCACCGGCACTTTTATTTTGGCAAACAACTGGCTGGCGTCTAAAAATTTCTTTTCATTTGCTTCGAGCGCCTGCAGCAGGTAATAGCAGAAAACAGAATGCCCGCCTTTGCCGTTATCCATCACCGGCTCAATGCCGCCACTGGTAATTGCCTGCCGGCTTTTGAGCGAGTTGGCAGTGCTGTAATATTTATCTGATTCTTCAAAGGTAATGGTGGTGGTGTTTCCGCGGAAAATATCTCCGCTGAAGCAGGCATCGGAAATCAGCAGCGTGTGCGAGGCGAGGATTCCGCCCATGAACGTTTGAATATCAGAATTGGAAATGAAGTTGGAAGTGGAAGAAGAAGCGGCATCCTGCGGAACCCAGTAGCCCTTGTTCAGCTGCGGCTTGAAATCACCGTGGCCGGAATAATAAATGAGCACGTTATCGTTCGATGAAACATTATCCACCAGCCATTCGAGTTCGCGGATGATGTTGGTGCGCGTGGCTTTTTCATTGTAAAGCGTGCGCACATGGTCGAACTTATATTTATTCTTGAGCGCGGTTTCCACTCCAAGCGCATCCTTCACAGCGGTTTTCAGCGCGGGCCAGGTGCCGGTGTAATTGTCAATGCCAATCACCAGCAGATAATATTCCGAAAGATGCACCGACTTTGCTTTTGAAACGTTCAAGCCCTTCAGCGGGTCTCCGCTTCCGCGGTAGCGCGGAACGGTGTCTTCCATGTGCGCGGCAAAAGATAAATCCTTATTCTCGTACAGCAGATTCTTTGCAACTTCTTTTTTTATTTCATCGGGTGAGCGCGAATCGCCTTTGCTTGTTTTCTCGGCAACATACTTTTCCATTGACTGGTCGTAGTTATCCGAAACTTTCATGGCGAGAAAATCGGTGTTGTCAGCTTCGGCAGAAGCCGCCCATCCGCCAATGAGCCAGTTGCCTCCGCCCAGCGGAATAATTTGTTCTGCCGCATCCCATGCGCGCGTGCCGAGATAGCGCTCATACAGTATGTTTCCTTTCCTGTCGAGCCGCATGAGAAATATTTTTTCTTTGCCGTTGCCAATGGTGTTTGTCCATCCGGCAATAATGCATCCGTTATCGGCAGTGGCAACCATGGAAGTCGGCTGCTCGGTTCGGCTTCCGCCATAATTGTTGTCCCACTCGGCTTCGCCTTTTGCATTCAGTTTCAGCACGCGGATGTCTTCTTCTCCGTTGGTTTTTGAACGGGTGACAGCGGCAACCAGAATTCTTCCATCGGGTGTAACAGTTACTGCGCGCGCAAAGTCATATACTTCTCCGCCAAAAATTTTTTCCCACTCCACGTTCCCGCGCTTGTCCACCTTCGCCACGTGAATGCGCTTGTTGGGACCAATATCTTTTTTACTCCAGCCGGCAACAATGAAACTTTCATCGGTGTATTGCGCCAGCGCGTTTCCTTCGTCATCGTAATAGCGGATTCCGAAAGGCGTTTCCCATATTTTTCCTCCCTTCTTGTTTATGCGCAGCAAAGAAGTTTCCATGTCCTGGTCGCCTTTGTTCATGCGCACGCCTGTAATGGCATAGCCATCGGGCAATGCAATCATTGCTTTGGCGGCATCCCATTCGCTTCCACCAAAGGTAACTTCCCACAACACCTTGCCGGTTTTATCGAGGGAAAAAACCCACCAGTACTGCAAGCCGTCCTGCATATTCGTGGTGAAGCCGGCAAAAACATAATTGCCATCGGGCGAGAGCGCTGCGCAGTTCACTCCATCCTCGCCTTCTTTGCCCATTACTTTCTCCCATTCTTTTTCTCCGTTCGCATTCATTTTAATAATGAGCGCGTCTTTGGTTCCGGCAGCAGATGACTTTGTCCAACCGCCAATAATGAATCCTCCATCGGGCGTGGCAAGAATGGTTTTTCCCTGGTCTTCGTAATCAGTGCCGAAAGTTTTTTCCAAAACAACGGAGTGAGTGGATTGCGCCTTACATCCCCCTGCACCCCCTTCAAGAAGGGGAAGAAAAGCAGAGAGGAATAAAAAGGAAAGAGAAGAAATAATTTTCATGGTAAAAATAATTTTTCAAATGTAATTAAAAAGAACTCATCTACTAATGTACGAATGAGTACTAATGTACTAATGTACTAATGAAAAATACAATTCCTCACGATGGCTGTTATTAGTACATTAGTACAGATTGGTAAATTAGTAGATAATAATTTACTTCTTCACATTAAAAATATACCGGTCAAATCCGGTGGTGTCAGCATCAATCACGTACACGAGTTTAATTGCCATGTAGCCGCTGTCGGGGTTGGAATTGGAAAGGCGCGTGAGAATTATATCGCCCTGTGTAATGTTGGTCATGAAACTTTTTTTCACACCGGCTGCATACGATTGCTTGAGCGAAGCGTAGGTGGCGTTGGGATAATCAAAATCATTGAAGCGCACAAACTTTAATCCCGCAGGCGAAACCCATTTTCGGCTCATCAGGTAAGTGCCGTTGGAATCATTCACGGTGGAATCCTTTATGTGCTGGTCGGCAATGGCGGCAGTGGAAGAATAAAGCGGAAGGCATTTGGAAAGATCATACGCATTGGGCTTGCCGGTGATGGAGGAATACATTTCGTTGCCCGAAGTTTCTTTGGGAACATCTCCGCTGGCTACCACATCGCTGATGGTTCTTCCCATTTGCGTTTCGTTTCCGTCAGCATCGCTCAGAATAAATTGGAGTTGAATGTTGGTGGTCTGAGAGTAAGAAGGCGCCTGGTAATCAAACGTCATGGCAAATTTTTTGCTGCTGAGCGAAGTGTCGAGCAGCGTAACATAATTCTGCAAAGGAATTTTTGAGCGGATGATGAAACGGCTGAGCGCTGCAGCATCGGAAGAACCGTTAATGGAAAAACTGGTTACCTGCAGCGGCTTTAAACTTATCACTAATGCCTGCGGATAAATAAAAAGAAGGGCTGGAGAGTTTTTATCTTTCTTGCAGGAAGCGAAGCAGAGAAAAATTCCGAGGATAAAAAAAAATCGTTTCATTGTTCGTGCGGATTAAAACACGAGGCATGATGTTCTTTCAAACTCATGCCCCGCATTTTTCTTCCTACAAAACTATTATTTCTCCTTTATCTTGTATACTTTTACTTTCAACGTTTTTTTCACATTGCTTCCCAGAAACATCTGCTCCTTTTCTGTAACCAAACTAACCGGCATTACAAAATCAGCATCCTGATGTTTTACCATGGCAGCATACAATGCGCGGAGCAACGTAAAATCATACTTGGTAAATCCAATGGCGGAATGCCCGTATAAGTTTACAATGTTAATGTTGCGCAGCGTGGTTTCTTTTCCGTTGATTTCATTATAGAAAGTAAAAAAGCCAAGGTATCTTTTATAAGACACCGAGACCTCTTCCGTACCAAGATACTGGTAATCGTCCATGGTCACATTCAATCGCACATCGCTGGGCATGAAAGAGGCAGAACGCGCAGAGCGGGTTGTCCTCAATCCCACACAGGATGAAAAAAGAACTGTGCACAGAACTACGGAAGTTATTATTAGTGTTTTTATATTTTGCATAATTGAATTCTATTATGGATGAATGTTAAAATTTATTTTGCAAAGTAATAACTGATGGTTAATCGTATTACCGATTTCATCTCATAACTGTTTGATTTCAGTTTGGAATAATGAACACTCAGCGGGTCATTCTTATACGTATAATAGGTTTGGCTGGTATTTACTCCGGCAGCAGTGATGTCATCTTTGTTTTTGTATTTTTCACCGCGGTATCCAATGCCCGATACTCCCATTTCGAGTCCGAGGGCGAGCGGAAGGTCAGCAATGAATGCCTGCACTCCTACAAATCCTTCAATACCATATGCCAAACTCATTTTGTTCATTTGATGATGGTAATGGTCGTTGGTTGCATTTACATAATCTACATTGTACGATTCTGTTTCGCGGAGAAATCCGATGGGAAGAGATACCGCTACGTACGCATCCAGAATGTTTGAATTAAGAAAATGTTTTTCCATGCCGGGATAAAGAAGAAACTCCGAACTCATGCTTGAACTGTCTCTTCGTGAAATTCCCAGGGGAGTTAATGAAGTATCGGTTTCTCCCGCTCTTGTTGTTGATTTTTTGTTAATCTTCACACCAATTCTCCACACCTTTGAATCACTTGCATAATACTTGAGCGCAAGCAGCGGCAGGGTGTTTTTTGTGGAATCTCCTTTGAAGATTGCTTTCAAATCGCCCATGCTTCCGCCTACCATGAAGCCGAGGTTGCCGGCAACGGGGCGCGTGCCGATTTTAAATTTGCCCGGGTTGTTCTGCCTGTCAGATAACTGGGCAAACGAAACAACCGCAGATGCCATGAACAATGCGATGAGTGTAATTTTTGTCAATTTCATAATTGTTGGTTTTGGTTTATTTGTTGAACTAAGAGAAAGCACGAAGAAATTTTTCTTCGGAGAGCAACCTTCTCTTTTTTATTTGGAAACAATTCTACTCAGTTTTTCAATGCGGGAACAGAGTTTGCAGTTTTTTTATTAACGTAATTATTAACAAAACAAATTTTCTCTCCTGAAATAATTTATCCCGAAAAAAGAAAATGGTCTGATTGCTCAGACCATTTACCCTTTTCAACTAAAACACGTATGCGAATAGCGTTAACGAATACGCACATACGAATCGCGGAGATTTTTCTTCGGCTGTTCTTGCCTGCTGCCTATTGTTTACTGCCGACTTGTATTTTTCAATCCGGCTTATCGTGCAAAAAAGAATTATCGGGGCGCAAACTCGGAGTTTTATTTGTGCCGTCTTTATTATTTTCCGTTCCCAGCGTGAGCCGCGATATTTCCGATTCGGAAGAATGGGGCGTGTCGGTGAGCATAATATTTTTTCTTTTATAGGCAGGTTCATTCTCCAGTTCTGCAAGCCCGCCCGGTGTCTTCACTTTGAAACTTAATTCGCGCAACTTCTGAATTTTTTCCTGCGCCCTGCGTTTTTGTTCTTCATCTGAAATGGGCGGCTGGGAATTGAGTTGCACTTCTCCAATCTTTGTCACCTTTGATTCATCTGCTTTTGAATCCACCGGCAAAACGGTTTTCTCAATAGCAACGTTGGAGCGCTTCACTTCCATGTTCACTGCCGGAACTTCCACTTTTGGTTCTTCTTTTTGCCCCCCGCCCTGAAGGGTGTTGTTGTCCTTGTCTTCTCCCTTTAGGGAAGGGGCGTCTTTTGCGGTCAAATCAAACTCAATGCTCTTCTCCTCTTCTTTGATTATCTCAAACACAGGTGGCGTTTCTTCTTCTTCAATTTTTATTTCATCTTCAGGAACCTCTGTGATGGCTGGCGCTTCTTCGGCAAAAGGAATTTCTAATTCTTCTTCAACGGCAGGTTCGATTTTTGTTTCTTCTTCTTCATCCGCAACAATCTCAGGAAGAATTTCTGCTTTCGGCTCTTCCTTTTCTTCCGTGTGAAAAATTTCCACTCCGTACGATTCTTCTTTCACCGGAGGAAGTTTCACTTCAATATTCAGCGGCTCAATTTTTTCTTCTTCTTTCTTCTTCAGAAAAATTTCTCCTGCCTCTTCCTCCTCTTCTTTTACATCTTCCTTAAAAGTATTTTTTGGCTCCATTACTTCGCTCTTCAGCATCGGCTCTGTGATTTTTGTAACATCCGCTTTTTTTACTTCTGCCGGTTTCGCTTCATGGAGGTTGAGCAGTTGAACTTCGGGCAGAATTTCATCCGTATTTTTCCGTTCGAAGCCGCTTGCAATAATGGTAACGCTCACTTTTTCTCCCAGCGTATCATTCGTTCCGTAGCCCTTAATCATTTCGGCAGTTTGCCCTGCCGCTTCCTGCACGTAGTCGGTGATTTCGGCAAGTTCATCCATGGTGAGTTCATCTTTGCCGCTTCCACAGGTGATGCTCACCAGCACATAGCGCGCACCGCGAATGTCATTGTCATTTAATAAAGGAGAGTTGAGCGCCTGCGTAACTGCTTTGAGCGAGCGCCCTTCGCCTGTTGCCATGGCAGAACCCATGATGGCAACCCCGCTGTTCTCCATCACCCTGCGCACATCGTTGAAGTCAACATTAATGGTGAGCGCCACGTTGATGAGTTCGGCAATGCATTTTGCCGCAGAGCACAACACATTATCGGCATGAGCGAACGCTTCGCCCACTTTCAGGTTATGATATATTTCGCGAATCTTGTCATTTAATATCACGAGCACCGCATCGGAATATTTTTTCAGTTCAGCCAACCCTTCTTCCGCCTGCCTTTTGCGAAGTTTTCCTTCCCACGAAAACGGAAGCGTGCAAATGGATACGGTAAGAATTCCCATCTCGCGCGCAAGTTTTGCAATCACCGGAGCAGCGCCTGTTCCTGTTCCTCCGCCCATTCCTGCAGTGATGAAAAGCATTTTTGTTTTTGAAAGCGCGTTGCGGATTTCGTCAATGTTTTCGAGCGCGGCTTTCATTCCCATTTCGGGAAGCGAGCCGGCACCGAGCCCTTCGGTGAGCGTTGCACCGAGTTGAATTTTCAGCGGCACCGGACTTGAATCAAGAACTTGCCGGTCGGTGTTGCACACAATGAAATCAACGTCTTTGATTCCCTGTTTGAACATGTGGTTAACGGCATTGCTTCCTCCGCCTCCCACTCCTATCACTTTAATGATGGATGATTTTTCTTTCGGTAAGTCGAATTGCATAAGTATGGATTAAATGATTGCCGTAAAATTAACGAGAGAAGTTTTTGAAAACAACTTCTGCAACCGAACTTATGCACGTGTAATTGTGAATTACTATCTGCAAACGAAATCAGGTTTCAGAATATTCAGGAAGAATGGAATGATGGAAGATTGGCTGCTCCCCATCCTTCCATTATTCCAATATTCCAACCTTCCAAATAATTTTCGGATTCCTGATTGCCTTTGGTATAAATGTTTTTAAATGTTAATATATGTTTTGGGGCACGTTATTACAATATTTTTTTTGTTTATTCGTTAGCGAGCCAATGAAAAAATATTTTCCTTTCATTGTTATACTATTTTTTTCTTGCGCCAAAGATGTTGCTATTCCAAAAGGAAAAGATTTTGGAGGAACGGTGATGCCTGTTGTACCGTTTGTTCCTTTGACTGCAGGCAGCTTTTGGATTTATGATTATTATCATCTTGACACAAACAAAATAGAAACTTATATTAATCGTGACACAATTAGAATAATAAAGGACTCAATCATTAACGGAAAAACATACGCAGTATTCCATGGGAGTTGTGAATACAAATGCAGTAATTGCATGACATTAAGAAGAGATTCATCTGGTTATTTAGTCAATGAAAAAGGGTTCGTTTATTTTTCAGCAACAAACTTCGCTGATACTTTAGAAAACTTATCGGATTCCACCGGATTATTTTTCTTTAAAATGACACATAAAGACTCGGCAATCTCAGTTCCTGCTGGTGCATTTCAGACATATGATTATGAAAGAATATTACATTATTATTGGGATTCGCGTCCACCACAGCATTGCCACTATTTTTATGCAAATGGTGTTGGAATTGTCAAAAGTCAATGGAAGTATTATAATTCTTCGAATTATTGGTTAGCAAAACTCGTCAACTATTACATTGCTCCTTAAAAAACATTTCATAGGTAAACAAGTGTTCGCATGAGTGATTGAAGTGGAAATTATTCGATGTGACAAAAATCTTTCTGTGCGATTGCTTCGCTCCGCTCGCAATGACGAACTACTGCTGAAACTCCTCATCGCCTTCTTCGAAAAGTTTTTTCACCTTCGGAAAAAGAGAATCGAAGAAACTGCCGCGTGATTTTTTGGAGTGAGTGGTGACGGCTTCCTTTTTGGGCGTACGCATTTTTTCCGTTTCAAGTTCTTCGTAGCCCTTCAGCACAAGTCCAACGCCTGTAGAGAACATCGGGCTTGTTACGTCTTCGTTGCTCTTTGCCAGATGCTCGTTCGGATAGCCGATGCGCGTGTCCATGCCGGTTACATATTCCACCAGTTGCTTGATGTGCTTTAACTGCCCGCCTCCGCCCGTAACCACAATTCCTGCTATGAGTTTTTTCTCGAAGCCGGAATTTTTTATTTCGAACTGCACGAGTTCGAGAATTTCTTTCATGCGCGCTTCAATGATTTCGGCAAGATTGCGCGTGGAAATTTCTTTGGGAGTTCTTCCTTTCAGTCCGGGAATAACAACAATTTCATTATCCTGGTTTTCTTTTGCCAGCGCAGAGCCGAATTTTATTTTCAACTCTTCCGCATGCCGCTGAATAATGGAGCATCCTTCCTTTATATCATCGGTGATAACATTTCCTCCGAAAGGAATTACGGCAGTATGGCGAATCACGTTGTCATAAAAAATTGCAATGTCGGTTGTGCCTCCGCCAATATCCACCAGCGCAACGCCTGCTTCTTTTTCTTCATCGCTCAGCACCGCGGAAGCAGAAGCAATGGGTTCGAGAATTAAATCTTCCACAACCAGTCCTGCTTTCTCCGCGCACTTCTTGATGTTTTTCGCGGCAGCCATTTGCCCGGTGATGATGTGAAAGTTTGCTTCAAGCCGCACGCCTTCGTGCCCGATTGGATTTTTTATTCCTGTCTCGCTGTCAATCGTGTATTCCTGCGGAAGCACGTGAATGATTTCTTCTCCCGGCAACATCACGAGTTTATACATGCTTTCGATGAGCGTGTCCACATCTGCCTGCGTAATCGGATTGTCGAGATTATCGCGCATGCGGGAGCCGTTATGCTTGATGCTTTTGATATGCTGCCCGGCAATTCCCACGTGCACGCGCTTGATTTCAACGTTGGATTTTTTTTCTGCTTCGTCCACAGCAGCACGGATTGACTTCACTGTTTCCTCAATGTTGGAAACCACTCCCCTTCTCACACCAAGCGATGGCGCTCTTCCCACTCCGAGAATTTCAATTTTGCCGTGTTCATTTTTCACGCCAACCAGGCAGGCGATTTTTGTGGTGCCGATGTCGAGTCCTACGATTAAATCTGAGTTGAGCATATTCTTTATTTTAATTTTTATGGCGCGCTGTCATTCCGAACGAACATGAGGAATCTCCTGAAACATATTGCATGTCTTGAAGCGATTTCTCGCTTTGCTCGAAATGACAATTCATTTTTTGTATTTTGCTTTTGTACAAACAACCTGATTTTGAAATTTCAAATTGAGCGTATCGTAATTTTCCCATCCTGTATAATTCAGCCCTTCTTTATAAAAAGTTTTAAGTTTCCAAAACTTTTCTTCCATCTGCTCTGCAGTTCCAAAAATAATTTTATGGTCGCCCACTTTAGGAACCAACTCAATCTCGCCATGGTTGTTTACATAAATCTGTTCAACATGCGCTGACCAGAATCCATCCGCCAAGATAAACCGTGTGAGCGCATAAAAATCATCAAGTATGGTGTGAGTTTTCAGCGTGTCATTGTTAATTATTTCGTCCATGCTTGTGTTCTTCCACGTTGAAAAACTTTCAGAAATATTTCCGGTTGCAATTAAAACTCTCGGGGTAAAATCCGGAGACCAGAGCATAAGTTTTCCATTTGCATCCATGTAAAAACTTTCTCCGTCTTTATTTATGATACGGAGAATGGGCTGGCGCTGTTCGATTTCAACATCCACCACTCCGTTGATGGAAAGATAAACATCCGCGCGCGATACCCATGGATTTGTATAGATGAGTCGCTCGAGATAATTCACGTCAATATTTTTCAGTGGTGTATTTTCTACTTGCCCGAATCGCTCTGCAATTAATTTACGGATATCATCTTCCTCTACGAAATAGTTTTCTTTCACTGGGTCTCGCGCGATGGAGATATTTAATTTACTGCAAAGAGTTTCGTTCTCCTTCTTCTGAACAAAAGCAAAGACAGTTCCCAATCCTGCTATCAACAGAACCCAAAAGGTGATTCGTATTATTTTCTTAAATAGTTCCATAAAAAGGTGACAACATGCAAATACCGCGAACAAATGCGAACACTGCGAATGTTGGTATTTCATTCGCGGTGTTCGCATCGATTCGCATCGTTCGCATTAGTTTAACTTTTAGTTCTTTTTTATTCTAGTTAACAATTCATTCTTGATTGGTTCCACCAGCGTATCAATATCTCCTGCACCCAGCGTAATCAATACTTCGATTTCTCTTTCTTTAATTTCTTTTACTAATTCCTTTTTCGAAACAAGTTTTTTATTCTTCGTTCTTATTTTATCCAACAGCATCTCAGATGTAACACCTTCAATTGGTTTTTCGCGTGCGGGATAAATGTCGAGCAGGATTAATTCGTCCAGCAATTCTAAACTCCTCGCGAATTCATTTGCAAAATCTCTTGTGCGCGTGAACAAATGCGGTTGAAATACTCCCATAATTTTTTTCTGCGGATACATTTCTTTCACTGCTAAAATGCATGCGCGCAGTTCTTCAGGATGATGTGCGTAATCATCTATGTAAATAAGTTCCTTCGTTTTTATATGATATTCAAATCTGCGTTTTACTCCTTTGAATGTTGCCATTGCGTTCTTGATATTGCCGGTGAAAATATTCATGCGCTGCGCCACCGCCACTGAAACGATTGCATTTTCCACATTATGCTTACCGGGAATTCCCAAGACAACTCCACGAATCGCCTGCTCAGGCGTTACTGCATCAAAAATATATTCTCCTTTCTTGATTGCAATTTTTCTTGCATAATAATCCGATGAATGCTGGAGAGAATACGTAACCTTGTTTTCATTCTTCTCCACTCCAAGAACTTTGTCCACTCCTTTTTTCACGATGAGCAATCCTCCTTCTTTCACCTGCGAAGCAAACTGCGCGTACGACTTTTCCATTTCTTTTTTGTCTCCGTAAATATCGAGATGATCAGCGTCCACCGAAGTGATGACAGCAATATCAGGACGAAGCGTGAGGAACGAACGGTCGTATTCATCCGCCTCGACAATAACAATCGGTTTTATTTTTGATTTTTTCTTTTTTAGTTTTTCGCTCAACAAAAGATTGGTTCCATAATTCTGCGTGATGCCTCCGAGAAATGCTGTGCAATCCACTTCCGAAGATTTCAGAATGTGCGCGATGAGTGATGAAGTGGTGGTTTTCCCATGCGTGCCTGCCACTGCAATGGTGAATGCCTGCTCGGTGATCGCGCCCAGCACTTCCGACCTCTTCCTTATTATATACTCGTTCTTCTGGAAATATTTTAATTCGGAATGCTCTTTGGGAACTGCGGGAGTCAGCACAATGAGAACTTCGGATTTCGAATTTCGGATTTCGGATTTAACAGCGTCAACATTATCGTCAAAATGAACTTCAATTCCTTCGGCAACTAATTCATCCGTAAGCGGGGTTTTTGTTTTATCATAACCGCTTACTGATTTTCCCATAGCGTTGAAGTAACGGGCGAGCGCACTCATGCCAATCCCGCCAATGCCTAGGAAGTAAACGTATTTTATGTTATCAAAGTTCATGTATACGAATAGCGTTAACGAATACACACATACGAATTTATTTTTTTGTTAATTGCATTACTTCTTTTGCTATCACCTCTGCCGCATTTGGAAAAGCCAGTCTGGAAATATTTTCACTCAACGTTTTTTTTCTCGTTTCGTTATTCATCAATGAAATAATTTCATTGCCAAGTTTTTCTCTCGCTTCAGAATCTTTTACAAGTATTGCTCCTTCGTGCTTCACCAATGCCATTGCGTTCTTTGTTTGATGGTCTTCAGCCACATTAGGAGAGGGAACGAGAACGCATGGCTTCTTTACAATCGCAAGTTCAGAAAGGGCGATTGCTCCTGCGCGTGATACAACTATATCAGCACATGCATAAGCCAAATCCATTTTAGAAAGAAAAGCATACACGCGAACGCCATTATCTTCACCGGGCAATTGAGAAGTTACTTCAGTTGCATATTTTATATATGACTGACCGGTTTGCCAGATGATTTGAATATTATTTTTTATAAGTAAATCCATGCAAGCCGCAACGCTCTGATTAATTGTACGCGCGCCTAAACTTCCGCCAACAAACAAAACAGTTTTTTTCAGCGAGCTCAATGAAAATTCCTTAAGCGCTTTTTCTTTTTTCCCTTCCAGAGAAAGAATATCGTGACGAACAGGGTTTCCTGTAACAATAATTTTTTCTTTCGGAAAATATTTTTCCATTCCGTCATACGCTACACAAATTTTATTTACCCTGCCTCCAAGAAGTTTGTTTGTAATTCCGGGAAAAGAATTCTGTTCCTGGATCAACGTAGGAATTTTCATTCCGGAAGCAGTTCTCAGAAGAGGACCGCTTGCAAATCCTCCCGTGCCGACTACCACATCGGGCTTGAACCTTCTTATTATTTTCTTCGACTTCATTATACTCGATATCACTTTAAACGGAAACGACAAATTATCTATCGTTAGTCTTCGCTGCAGCCCGCTTATCCACAGTCCTTCTATTTTATATCCTGCCGAAGGAACTTTTTCCATTTCCATTCTACCTTCTGCTCCGACAAAAAGTATTTCCGCCTTCTTATCAATTTTTTTTAGCGCATTCGCAATAGCAATGGCGGGAAAAATATGTCCGCCTGTTCCGCCACCACTGATAATTACTTTCACATTATATATTTCTATGCTGTCGCAACAGCAATATCTTCTTCGTCTTGTTCTTCTTTCGGTTTAACAATTTTTTCTTTTTCAAGTTCCCTGCTTGCGCTTAGCACCATTCCGATCGCAATGCTCGTAAACCAAATCGAAGTTCCTCCCATACTCACGAGCGGAAGCGGTTGCCCCGTTACCGGAACTAAGTTCACCGCCACTGCCATATTTATCATCGCCTGGAAAACTAAAATGAACGCACATCCTACAGCAAGCATGCTCGGAAAAATTTTCTGGCACTTCGTGGCAATACGCACTGCCCGGTGCAATAAAACGAGATAAAGAAATATCACAAAGATTCCCATCCACAAACCGTATTCTTCAATTATGATTGCATAAATGAAATCGGAATATGGATGAGGCAAAAAATTTCTCTGCGTGCTTTTGCCGGGGCCTTTTCCCAAAATTCCTCCTGTGGCAATTGCAATTTTGGATTGCTCCACCTGGTAATTCACTTCGCTTTTTCCATTTGCGAAATTTTCAATCCTCGCTTTCCATGTTGCTCCGCGGTGAATTGCATTGGGAAAATTCCAAATCAAAATTCCGAGCAGAGCAACTGCAACAATTCCGATTCCAATAACAGATAAAATATATTTGAAATTTATTCTCCCGATGAACATTAAGATGAGACAAGTAGTGAAAAGCATTGCTGATGTAGAAAAATTTGCCGGCATAATCAGAACGCAAACCGTTACAACCGGAACAATAATCGGAAGGAATGCACTCCTGAAATCTTTTATTTCATTTTGCTTTATAGAAAGTGTGCGCGCAACATACATTATCAATGCAATCTTCGCGAAGTCGGACGTCTGAAACGTTAAATCGATCACGGGTATCCTCAGCCATCGGCTTGCTTCATTAATGTTCGAACCTGAAACAAGCGTGAACAGCAAAAGAGGAACTGCAACTATTATTCCAATGATTGCGATGCGGGAATAAAATCCACTTCTCAATTTATGTGTGAAGTACATCAACACTAATCCGAAACAAATAATCATTGAATGTTTCAGCAGATAATATTCCGTGTCACCTGCTTTGTATTTATACGCGAGCGTGACAATCGAACTATAAACCGTGAGAATGGACAGAATGGACAGCAACACCACAACCGCCCAGATTGTTTTGTCTCCGTTTATTTTTTTTAGAAAGTTTTTCATACTCTTTCTTTATTATTCATTGTCATTCCGAGCATAGCGAGGAATCTCATAGGAGATTTCTCCCTTTGGTCGAAATGACACATTCTATTTTTACAACGACTTTACCGCCTGCTTAAATTTTCTTCCTCTGTCTTCGTAATCGCGGAACAAATCAAAACTTTTGCAAGCCGGAGAAAGTAAAACTGTGTCTCCCTTCGTTGCAAGTTTTGACGATACGCGAACTGCTTCATCCGCAGATTTTGTTTCCACAATCACATCCACCATATTTTTAAATGCGCGGATAATTTTTTTGTTGTCTGCTCCGAGGCAAACAATCGCTTTCACTTTCTGCTTCACTAATTCCTGAAGCATTTTGTAATCGTTGCCGTGCTCCTCTCCTCCGACAATCCAAACGGTTGGATGCTGCATGCTTTCCAAAGCATACCAAGTGGAATTCACGTTGGTTGCTTTCGAATCGTTGATGTATTCAACTCCGTGCACACGCGAAACATATTCAAGGCGGTGCTCGATATTTTGAAAATCGGAAAGTGATTCACGAATTTCGTTTTTGCGCACATCAACAAGGCGTGTTGCGATTCCCGCAGCCATTGAGTTGTACTGGTTGTGTTTTCCCTGCAGTGCTAGTTGTTCTACGAACATAGTTAGTGGTGTTTGATTGTTTATATTGATTTTTATTTTTCTGTTTTCTATATATGCGCCACGTTTTATTTTTTTCTTTATCGAGAAAGGAAACAGGCGCGCATTAAACTTTCTCTTTTTAATTTCTTTTGCAATCACTTTGTCATCGGCACAAAAAATGAAGGCGTCTTCCTTTGTTTGATTCTGTGCGATGCGGAACTTCGAGTTGATGTAGTTCTGAAATTTGTATCCGTAACTGTCGAGGTGGTCGGGAGTGATGTTGGTGAGAATCGCAATGTTGATTCTCGTTTTGAACATTCCGTCCAACTGAAAACTGCTCAACTCCAAAACGTAGTAGTCGTAATTTCCCTCGGCCACCAGCATTGCAAGACTTTTTCCCACGTTTCCTCCCATCGTCACTTTGTATCCTGCTTTTTTCAGGATGTGATAAGTGAGAGAAGTTGTAGTTGTCTTGCCGTTCGTTCCCGTTATCCCGATGAGTGTTGCATTCGTATATCGTGATGCAAACTCGATTTCAGAAATGATTGAGATTTTTTTTTTTCTCAATGCTTTTATCATTTCCGCTTTCTCAGGAATGCCGGGACTTTTTACTACTTCGTCCGCATTCAGAATCAGGGAAGCCGTGTGCTTTCCTTCTTCGTACCTGATGCCATGATGTGAAAGAACTTTCTTGTATTCTGCTTTTATCTTTCCTTTATCCGAAACAAAAACATCCAATCCTTTTTTCTTCGCCAGTACTGCCGTTCCTGTTCCGCTTTCGCCTGCTCCAAGCACTACCAATCTTTTCATCTCTATCTCAGTTTCAGTGTTACAATCGTCATTATCGCGAGCATGATTCCCACAATCCAGAAGCGCGAAACAATTTTTGATTCGTGCATTCCGAGTTTCTGATAGTGATGGTGAAGCGGAGACATTTTGAAAATCCTTCTTCCTTCCCCGTATTTTTTCTTCGTGTATTTGAAATACGCGACTTGAATCACCACCGATAAATTTTCTATGAGAAATATTCCGCAGAGAATGGGAATGAGCAATTCTTTTCTTACTGCGATGGCGAATACTGCGATGATTCCTCCAAGCGCGAGACTTCCTGTGTCACCCATAAAAACCTGTGCGGGATACGCGTTGTACCAGAGGAAACCCACGCATGCACCGATAAGCGCGCTCGCGAACACCACGAGTTCACCCGTGTGCGGGATGTACATGATGTCGAGATAATTTGCGAAAATGATATTGCCTGATACATACGCGAAAACCGCGAGTGTGATTCCGATAATGGCGGAAGTTCCTGTAGCAAGCCCGTCAATTCCGTCAGTGATGTTTGCACCGTTTGAAACTGCGGTGACAATAATTATTACAGCAAGAATGTAAATGATCCATGTGTAGTCGCGCATTTTTTCTCCGAACAGCGCCATGATGGATGAATAGTTGAACTCATTATTTTTTATGAACGGAATGGTTGTATTCGGAAGTTTTCGCTCGAGCATGTAATGCGTTCTTCCTTCTGTATCTGTAATAGTTTCTACTTTGCTTTGGTCAACTTTTGAAATAACATCCGGAGTGATTTCAACTTTTGTCTGTATATCGGGATGGAAATAGAATGTCGCCCCGACAATTAATCCCAAACCAATTTGTCCGACTATTTTGAATTTTCCCGCGAGTCCTTTTTTATCTTTCTTGAAAACTTTTATGTAATCATCGAGGAAACCGATTAAGCCCAGCCAACCCGTTGCAACAAGCATCAGGATGACATAGATGTTGTGAAGTTTCGCGAAGAGAAGTGTGGGGATTACAATTGCAGAGAGAATGATGAGCCCGCCCATAGTTGGTGTGCCGTGCTTTTCTTTTTCTCCTGCTAATCCTAAATCACGGATTGTTTCTCCGACTTGTTTTCTGTGAAGGAGATTGATGATTCTTTTTCCGAAAGCCAGAGAAATAATGAGCGAAGTAATTACCGCCATCGCAGAGCGGAAAGAAATATACTGGAACAGTCCTGCGCCCGGCAAGTGATAATGTTCTTTCAGATATGTAAATAAATAGTACAGCATGCCTACCGCTACTGCCGTCCGCTTCTTTTTATTTTTTAACTGTTCATCATTTCTAAATTTTCCTGCAACACTTTCACATCATCAAACTCATGCTTCACTCCTTTTATCTCTTGATATTTTTCGTGTCCTTTTCCTGCGACAAGAATTATATCTCCTGCGCTCGCGAGTGAACACGCGGTTTTTATTGCTTCTCTTCTATCGGTTATTGACAAAACTTTTTTCTGGTGAACACGCTCTACTCCTTTCTGCATTTGTCGGATGATTTCATCAGGATCTTCACTTCTTGGATTATCGGAAGTGAGAATCACTTTATCGCTTTCTTCGCAAGCGATGCGCGCCATCACCGGGCGCTTGAGCGCGTCACGATCGCCACCGCAACCAACTACAGTAATGATTGCTTCTTCGTTCGTGCGGATTTCGCGAATGGTTTTCAAAACATTTAGGAGTGCGTCAGGTGTATGCGCGTAATCCACAATGCCGACAATTCCGCTATGAGATTTTATCTGCTGGAATCTTCCGTCAACAGAACTCAGCGCGCTGAGAGCAGTAAGTACTTTTAATTTTTCCTGGCAAAGAAGTGTTGCTGTTGCATAAACTGCGAGAAGATTTGACGCATTGAAGTTTCCGATGAGTTTGGTCCACATTTCAGAACCGTCAATGTTTAAAAGCATTCCCGCAAACTGGCTTTCCATTATTTTGCATTTGAAATCAGCGGAAGATTTCAGCGCGAAAGTTTTTTTCTGCGCGCTTGTATTCTGAAGCATGACCAAACCATTCTGGTCATCTTTGTTCACGAGAGCGAATGCTTCATTATCCAATCCATCAAAGAATTTTTTCTTTGCTTTGAGATATTCTTCAAATGTTTTATGATAGTCGAGGTGGTCATGCGTTATGTTTGTGAAAACTCCTCCTATGAATTTTAATCCTAAAATTCTTTTCTGCGCCACCGCGTGCGAACTCACTTCCATGAAACAGTACTGGCAGCCTGCATCCACCATCTGCTTCATAAGTTTGTTCAGTTGAATGGAATCAGGTGTAGTGTGTGTAGCAGGAAATTCTTCCTTGCCGATTTTGTAAACCACTGTCGAAATCAAACCAGAATTAAATCCGAGTGATAGAAAAAGATTGTGAAGAAGTGTTGCGGTAGTAGTTTTTCCGTTCGTACCGGTAATTCCAACAAGTTTTAATTTTTCAGAAGGATTATCATAAAAGTTTGAAGCGATAATTCCTAATGCGGATTCACTGTCGCTTACCTTTATATATGTAATAGTCGGGAGTTGGGAGCCAGAAGTTGGGAGTTCTTCGCAAACAATTGCCGTTGCTCCTGAAGAAATGGCCTGCGCAATAAATTTGTGGCCATCACTTTGTGTGCCCTTTACTGCTATGAAAAGTGATTTCTTCTCAACTTTTCTGGAATCGAAAGCAATTGAAGAAATATCAATATCAGTCGAACCAACGACTTCAACAAGCCCTGCTTTATACAATATGTCTTTTAACAATTTCATTTATGATAATTCCAAAATGAGTTCTGTTCCTTTAGAAAATTTCTGTCCTGTCTTCAGTGATTGTTTTTTAATTGTTCCGCTTCCGACAATTTTTACTCTCAAGCCAGCATTTTCCAATACGTAGAGTGCGTCCTTCAATCCCATCCCAGTTACATTCGGCATTACATTATTGGTAAGCGAGAGATTGATGTTGTTGTCCACCGCAACCACAGAAGAATCTTTCAGCATAACCACATTCACATATTCCGCAGAAGAAGAATTTACATTCGCGGAAAGATTTAAATCACTGACTACAGTTTGAATATCTTTTCGCGAACCGCCTTTTATCGCTGGAGTTTTTGTATCGGCAACTTGAGTTTCTTTTACTTCGCTGTGGATGTCAAGAAGCGTGGAATAAACTTTATCAGAAATTTCTCTGAAGATGGGACCTGCAACCGCATTCGCATAATAAATTCCGTTGGAAGGAGCATTCACCACTACGATGCAAGAATATTTTGGATTGTCCGCAGGAAAATATCCAACGAAAGATGCCTGGTAAGTTTGAGTGTAGTTTCCTTTTTTATTTCCGTAACCGCCACCGCCTTTCGCAATCTGTGCAGTTCCTGTTTTGCCCGCAATTTTGTAATCTGCATTTTTTAAATTGGTCGCTGTTCCTTCGAGAACAACTCCTTCCATCATCTCTTTTGCTTTCTGAATGGTGGAAGCAGATGCAATGTGCGGATGAATTACTTCAGGAGAAAATGCTTTGAGTGCTTTGCCTTGCCTGCGCACTTCACGAACAAAACGCGGCTTCATCATCACGCCATCGTTTGCAACTGCATTGTAAAAAGTTAAAATCTGAAGTGGAGTTAATCGCAACTCATAGCCGAAAGCCATCCACGGAAGAGAATATGCCGACCATCTTTTATCTTTTGTAGATTTTATATCCGGACTTCCTGTTCCTTGTATATCCAGTTCAGGATTCAGATTGATTCCCATTTTATTCAGGCGATCAATAAACTGCTGAGGATTTTTTCCGTAGTATTTATTAATAAGTTTTGCGGTGCCTACATTGGATGAATGCTCAAAAACTTCCTTGACAGAAAGTTTTCTAAGTCCAATTTGATGCGCGTCTTTTACCTGCTGATCGAGAAATTGCCAGATTCCATTTCCAGTATTGATCGTATCGCTCAAACCAAAATATCCGTCTTCCATTCCCGCCATCAGAGAAACTAATTTGAAAGTGGAACCAGGTTCCGTACTTTGCGCTATGGCATAATTGAAATTCTCCGAGTAAGTCGCAGTGTCAATCTTTGAAAGATTAGCAATAGCGCGTATCTCTCCGGTTTTTACTTCCATCAACACAACACATCCCCAGCCCGCCTGATTTTTTTTCAGTTGCTGATAGAGAGCGTTTTCAGCAACGTCCTGGATATTTACATCGAGCGTGGAAACAATATCACAACCGTCCTGCGGTTCAACTTCGTTCTCATCGTTCACAGGCATTTCAACTCCTCCGGCAATTTTTCTCACGAGACGCTTTCCTCCAATTCCGGTCAACTGTGGATTAAATGAACCTTCAAGTCCGATCGGCTTGGCATTCTCTCTGCAATTTCCAATCGTGCGTGAAGCAAGAAGTTTGAAAGGAAGTTCGCGCAAACCTTTCTGCGTATAGATCAATCCGCCTTTGTATCTGCCTTTTCTGAAGAGCGGGAAAGTTTTTAACTGCTGAAGTTCTTTGTATGAAATATTTTCGCGAAGCATGTAATATCTGTCTCCGGAATTTTTCGCGCTGATGAGAAGATGTTTGAACTGCGGTTTTGTTTTGTCGGGAAAAATATTCGAGAGGCAAAGTGAAAGCGAATCCAAATTATCTTCAAACACATCATCGGTGATTGCGTCCGCGCTCATATCCACAGCCACATCATAATAAGGAAGAGAAGTTGCAAGCAACTGCCCGTTCACATCGAAAATATTTCCACGCATTGCTTCGATGTTGGCGAAATGAAGCGTGAGTTCATTCTGGCGCTCTTTCCAATACTGCCCTTCACCAATCTGAATTTTCACTACGCGCGCAATGATGAAACAGGCAATGAGGAAAATAAAAATGTACACTAAGTAAATTCTCCAGAGTATGTCTTTTCTGATGTCTAGTGCCATAACTTTAAATACAAGTAGGCAGAAGCAGGAGGCAGAGGCGCTCAAATCCCTTTCGGCAAAAACTTTTCAGGATTATCCGCCATGCTTCCCAGCATTCTTCCTACTTTTTCGTATTGTTGATTTAGATTTGTTTTTATTTCTTCATTTATATATTGACAGTCCTTTGAAAATTTCAACCACTCAATTGTTTCGGTGCATTCTTCATCTGCGTCAGTCATCTTGCTTGAAAAATGTTTGGGATATTTTCTTCTTCGGTATCCTGAAGCAATGTTTACAGATACTGAGCGAGAAGACCTTCTTATCTGGTCAGTCAAAGAATATTTTTCTTCTTTCGGAAAAGTTTTTGTGATTTCGAAAATCTCCATTGCCAATCTGTAAGCCATTTGATAAACTGTCAGCCCTGTGTATCCTTTATCTGATATTTCTTTTTTGTCCTGCATTATTCTTGTTTTGTATTTGACTGCCCACCGCCACTGCCTCCCGCTTCTTTTCTAATCTTGACTACTATTTTCTTCGGTGGCACAGTAGATTCTTTTAATCCAAGAGGTAAAGAAGCCCTCGCCACTTCGCTCTGGTTGCTCATGAACATGAGTTCAGATTTCGTAGTGATGTATTCCGATTTGAGTTCTTTGAGTTCGGTGTTGATCCGGCTGATTTCCCGAACGGATTTTTCAGCGAGGTATCCGTTGGCGATATAACCAAGTCCGATAAGAGTTAAAAAGAGGATGAAAGGAAGTTGATGGATTACTGTATCTTTTGAAAGAAAATTTCCGCTGAAAATGTTTAGAAAAGAGCGGGCGATTTTGCTGGGCTTTTTCGATGAAGCCTTTGAAGTCTTTTCAACTTTGGGTTCTTCTTGCGGTTCCTTAAACTTATTCATACAAGATTTAAAATCACATTGTCAATTCTTTATTTCTTCTCCGCTATTCTGAGTTTTGCACTTCTTGCCCTGTCGTATGCGAATAGCGTTAACGAATGCGCACATACGAATGCCTTTCATTTCTTTTCAGCAATTCGCAACTTTGCGCTTCTCGCTCTGCTATTTTGTTGTATCTCTTTTTCGCTCGGTACGATTGGTTTTTTATTTATCGGATTGAATGGCGATTGAACATTTCCGTAGATGTCTTTCACCAATTCGCCTTCAAAATTTCCCGACCTGAAAAAATCTTTTACCAATCTGTCTTCAAGCGAGTGATAAGAGATAACTGCCATCCTTCCTCCTGTTTTCAAAACATCTTTGCTTTGCTCCAACAATTCTTTCAGCGCGCTCAGTTCATCATTCACTTCAATCCGCAGTGCCTGAAAAACTTTCGCGTAGAACTGATTTTCTTTTCCTCTCTCCGCGCAGTTTGCAATCGCATTCTTCAAATCATTTACGGTTCTTATGCTGTTTCGGTTTGCAACAATTTTTTTCGCGACTTGACTTGCGTTTCTCAGTTCACCATACTCTCTGAAAATCTTTTTCAGGTTTTCTTCGGAGTACGTTCGGATGATTTCACTTGCTGTCGTTCCGTTTTGCTTTCCCATTCTCATGTCGAGGGAAGAATCAAAGCGCGTGGAGAATCCTCTTTCGGCAGAATCAAACTGGTGCGAGGAAACCCCAAGGTCAGCAAGCAATCCGTCAATCTCAGTCACGTTGTGCGCGAGGAGAGAACTTTTTAACTCGGAGAAATTTTTCCGGATGAGCGTGAAGCGTTTATCATCAATCGCATTCTTCACAGCGTCTTCGTCCACATCAAACGCAAACAACCTTCCAGTCGTTAAGTGTTTGAAAATTTCCCGCGAGTGTCCTCCTCCTCCAAACGTTGCATCCACATAAATTCCGTTTGGTCGGATGTGCAGGGCTTCAATACAAGAATTCAAAAGAACAGGAGTGTGATAGGCACCTTCCTTCATTCGCATCATTGTTTTTCTTTCTTATTACCCATCACCTTCTCAGCGAGAGAAGCCATGTCAACTGATTTATCTGAAATCATTTTGTTAAATTCTGAGAGCGACCAGATTTCAAT
>JACQAL010000065.1 GCA_016195025.1 Bacteroidota bacterium
AACGTGAGTTCGGGTTCAACTTAGTTTTAATTTTTTAGCAAACACAGAAGGCAATTTGTCGAGATAAGAATAGGCATTCAACCCTGCAAAAAGGTTTACCATTGCATTGACGGGACTGCGATGACGCGTATGGTCAATATCACAAACGGTCATCATAATATCGAGTGCCGATTCAATCATTCCCCGTTTTTTCAGCAATAGTTTTTCTTCCATCAGCATCAATTTATTTTTCATGTTGCTGCGGATGCCGGTGATGATTTTTAATCCCTGAGAAAAACAATGCTGAAATACTTTGGGAGAAATAAACCCTCTGTCGCCAAAAAGTTTTCCTTTGAGATGGCGGAAGAATTTTTTCAGCAGCGATTCATTGTTATCCGCCACATTGCCTGCCGTAACAGTACACTGCATGATTTGCCCGAAGCAATTAATGACTAAAAATAATTTCAATCCGTAAAACCATCCGGTGGATGTTTTCCCCCTCTGAGCAATTCCTTTGAACACCCGATGATAGAAGATGCGCAGATTGTGGCACACGGCTAACTTTTTTGAGTCGGCAAAATAAATTCCGGTTTCCATTCCTCTGCGAAGGCGATGAAGGAAAGCAAACAGCAAAAAGAAACAGCGCGGCATCAACTCCACAAAGCGATTGTACGAAGGGGCTTGGGGAAAATAACTGCGCAAACTTTTGCAAATTATTTGCTCGTAGTAATACTGAAAACATTTCATCCCTGAAAGATGATAGTAAATCACAATGCTCATCATCTCACTATGGCAAATGCCGGGCGTTCTGGTTGCGTGCGGGCTTCTGAGCGGCAGTATCATTTGTTGAAATGATTGTTCAAATTCTTTGTAGAAATCATCACAGTCAATGAAGATTTCTACCAACTTTGTTTCGTTCATGGGACTTGGGAGTTTTGAGGTTTATTTTTTTCCTCAAATGTTTACTCTCAAGTCCTTTTCTTTTTTGTCTTTCTTAATTCTTTATCAAATGCTTTCTGTTAATTTTGTTCCCGAACTCACGTTAACTAAACTTTTTAACCCTATAACGGGTGGATTTCCAATGGTGGTTTGCTGATCTTTATTCTCAACAAATATTCCAATAGAACCATTTGTAGAACCTGAATTCTGTAAGACATCAAGTTTTGCTACAGGTACAACACAAGTTTTTCCAATAGCAACATTGTTTACAGCAGTTCCAGCACCATTGCCAATAAAAAAGAAATTATTATTATTAGTCAAATCAATTGCACCGTTTGCGCCAGGAGCAAAGGTTGTGGGTGCAAATGGCGTGCATGTTCCAAGTCCGCCTCCTGTAGCAGGCACTAAAATTACATCTCCAGATGCATTTACTGTGAGAACTTTATTGTTGGCTGGACAAGTTAATGAAGCAGAAGTTAAATCGGTAAATCGCAAACCGCTGGCACCGGTGCCTCCGCATATATTCGGGAAAAGCGGGCCGCCTGCTGCTCCGCCTAAGAATGAATTTATCTCAACTGTATTTCCGGGTTCACCATTCTTAAGAACATCTATTGCAGTATAAGGGTTATTGAAAGTAGGATCAATATCGCCCCCAAAACCTGTAAATACATTATTTATGTCGCCAATCATTCGTGCGCCTTCCCGACCAAATGGAGTGGAGGCATTTCCTCCGCATCCCGTACAACTTGTAAAGGTAAACCTCAGCATATCTTCCGGACCAGCCACATTCGGATAGGCATTATCTCCCCAGTCAATTATTTCATCATTGTTGTCGGGATTGTTGGGGCTTGTGAAAATATGGCGCATTCCAACATACATATTGTTGGTGCCTCTGTAATTGAGTGTTCCAACATCCATCCATGAACGAGTTCCATCGCCTGCTATATTATTTTCACCAATGTGAAGCAAGGAAAGCGGATTATTCACTGGCGTAGTAGGATTTTCGCTGATAGAAACCCGTGTTGCATTAGCCAAACTCAATGGGTTTTGCGTGCCGGGCGTATTTGTGCTGGTGATGCGCACACGCTCATTGGTAGGAGCAGCCGCATTTGCAGGTGTTGCAGTATTTGTTGAGAAAAGTATATTCCTGTTTTCCTGATTATACAATAGGGCATTACCATTATCAAGGATTCCAAAGCGCGTGCCGTCTGTTGCGGTTTGACCTGTGCCATTTACCCCAACTATCTCATTGGATATTTGCATCCATGTTGTTAATGCATCTTCCGCATGAATATGTAAACGTGACTGAGGCCCGGCTGCATTGGTAAATAGCGGGCCGATTCCAATATGTCCCACATTTGCCCCTGCACTGTTTAAAATTGTCGGGCTTCCGGCCATTCTCATATATTCATAGCCATCAAAACTTACCGGATCCTTGGGATTCACATTAGCGGAATTACTTCCAGCAGTAAAAACAAATTTTAAAACATCGGGACCGGAAGGACCAGAACCATTATCGCTCCACGCAACAACTGCGTCTGTAATATCAGTTCCAATACCATTTCGCTTATGTCCAACATACATTAAATCATTATTTGAAGTAAAAGTAACACCGGTTTTCATCCAAGGGCGGTAGCCAAATTCTTGAACAAAAGTTCCATCCCCATTCAGATGCAATTGCGAAAATGCTCCCTGATTTTGAGTACCCATAATCGGATTTCCGCTCACCCCTAAATTATTTATGCTGAGAAGCAAATATCCGGTAGTATTTACTGATGTGGAAGGTGCAGGAAAAGCAGCAGTGGGATAACCATTAATTGGATATTGCGTACCGGCAGTAAAAAGGCCGTTAAGTTTCATTTTTAAGCCGCTTCCGGTATTGGATGCGAGATTGCCATTTGTACCCCAGTAAATTGGAGAATTAAAATTTGTAGCCATAACATTATTTGCAGCGCCATTTCCCGCTATGTTATTTCCGCCTCTGAACCATGAAAAAGATGAATTTGCGAGAGTAGGTGCAAGAGTTCCATTGGCTGCACCAGTTGGCACTTGCTGGGCGAACATTTTTGTTTCAAACAGCAGAAAAAATACTGCTGAAAGAAGTAAAGTAATTTTAGTTTTCATGAATTTGATTTTTGATTGTTAATATTGAAGATGAATAAATCCTTTGATAATATCGCCATTGGTTTTTTCTATTATATAATAGTAAACACCACTACTACATTTTATACCTGCGGAAGTGTATCCATCCCATGCGCTTTTGGGTTCATTTAATTCTGCTATTGGAATTCCCCATCGGTCGAAAATTTTTACTATATCTCCTTTTTCTAAGCCATTTATAAAAAACAAATCATTTATGCCATCATTATTAGGAGTAAAAATATTGGGGTATTGATAGATATTTCCGGTTTCAATTAAACTACATCCATCTATATAATAGTAAGTAGCATAATTATTAGGGTCGATTTGAAAGTTTGTAAATCTTAATGTATCATATGCAAGCGTGTCAAAAAAGAATCCGATAGTAATGTATTCTTCTCCGCCTTTTGCAAAAAATTTTCCTCCGATTTCAGTCCAATTCAATGTATCGGTAATAAAGTTATACTGCTGATTTATTATTTGTGGAGATATTCCTATAAAGGGTTTTGCGTCTGTACGCGTAATTGCATTTTGTGTAAAAGCAGCGCCTAAATGCCAAAGGGCATATTCATTCAATAAATCACTTAAGACAACTTGAAATTTTAATTCATACTCATAATCCTGCTTTAAAGGTTCGGTTAATTTTGATTGAATATATTCTACCCAAAAACCATCTCCGTATTTATAATTTTGCCATAATGCTCCGCAATAACCAACTCCTGAATAAGCATATTGAAATCCGAGTGTATTTTGAGGAACCCCTACTGTTCCAGATGCGGGAAGATTGTCGCATGCATTAAAATAATCACTGGTGGCATAAGTAGGAGATTTCCATCCTTTGCAATATTGAATCTCATAATTTCCAGGAGCAGAAGTATTATCAGGACAAGTATCATATAATTCAAAATCTCCGTTATAGATTAGATTTATTTGAGAAAAAGAATTAATGTTCATTAGAACAAAAATTAAAAAACAATTGATATTTCTCATTAGGCAAAGATACTGCTAAAAAATAATTGCTCTTAAATAATATAATATGTAACATTATTTTTTATCTTGCGTTATGATTA
>JACQAL010000066.1 GCA_016195025.1 Bacteroidota bacterium
CTTTTCTTCTTCCCGCCACGACAATTGACATTAACCTGCACGACACCTATGTTATTATTGATTACAGACACTTTTGTCTTCCAATTGCAATTTTGTCCGCCCTGACAACCTTGTGCTATTTTATCATGGACAAAATCGGTAGACAAATTTCCAACAAAATTGGTTTCTGGCACTTTGGACTAATTCTTCTTGGACTGCTCCTCACATACAGCCTCTTCGTGACAGTTGAGTATTTATTTAACTCAAACAATCCGCCAGACACCGTTGCATTTGGCGGAAACGACTCTTTCTTATTGACAGCTGCGATAGGACTTTTATTATTACTTGCGGGCTTGATAGTTTTTCTCGTTGGACTACTTCGCGCGCTTGTACAGAAAAGAAAATAACGCATGGACAGTTTCTTCAGTGTGACAGTCCTTCACTGACAATTTCTTCCACGACAATTTTTCTCGTCAGACAGTTACTCTCTTCGTTGGAGCATATGTATCGGTGGACTGCCACGACCGAAGAAACTGATGCTAACAGCAAGTTGCCGCCATGCGGGCGGACTTGCTCGCAGACAGTTTATTTTTTCATAGATTTGTACTGCATCGGGCGACAATGAATCGTTTTTCATTCCCGCCCGTGACGGCAACTTGCGGAACGTTAGCAGCAATTCAACTATCTTCGTGGACAATTTCGCTGCTCTTAAACGGTTTGACAATGAAAAACGACAAAGAATTAAAAAAAGAACTCATCGCCTTCATCAAGGACAACGAGCAATCATTTGCCGACACCAACTTGGACAATTTCTCCGTGACAGCGTTGACAATTATCAAGGCAGGCATTGACGCAAAAATTAAATACGAGAAAGACAACGAGAAAAAATAATTTCATCAGGACAATTGCTTTTATTCCGACAGGTTTTATCGGGTGACAGTTTCGCAAGGACAAAAGAAAAATAAAAACATCGGCTGACAATTTCGCAACTCTTCTTCGCTGTTCATCGGCAGATGGTTGGTGAGCAAAGCCGAACCACAAAAACTTTATTCGCGAACAGCCAAGCAACAAAAAAATCAGCGGGACAGTTGCGCTTGTGCCGACCGCTTTTCCCGCAAGACAGTTTCGCCAGGACTTTCAAATACAAAAAACAAATTCACAACTGACAGTTTCTCCTTTAACAAATCGTTTCGCGCAGCGGGACAGCAACGCAGGACAAAAAAGAACAACGAACGCCCAACAGCAAGTTGGCGCTATTGCCGTTTTCATCCTTGCATTATGCTTCGGTTTTCATATCTTTGTTTCGATTTCGTCAGACAATTTTTCGCTCCGTAAATCGGCAACATCGCCAACTTGCGGAGCGTTAGGCATAACCGCAGCAGCCGCGCATCAATGGCAGACAATGACGCAATTTTAAATCACTTTTTCAACGTTAGACAATGACTGCACAAGATAACTCATGGCAGTTCCGCACTGCCGTTGGACATTTACGCGTTCTCTCATCGCAAAATACAAAACAACAAAATCAACGGGTGACAGTTGCTTCATCGCTCGACAACTGCTCCAATCTCGACAGCAGTAAAATCAAATACAAAAGCAAAATACATGGGCAAAATTTTGTAGCCTGACAATTGCGCACGGCTCGACAGTCGCTTTCGTTCTGACAGCATTAAATACAAACCCCTGCACAATTTTTCGTCACGGTTTTTGAGTTCGCCCGAGATTTGCACATTGGCGTGCTCGTGCCTGCGCGCGCCAAAGAGCAAAAACGGGCGGTCAAAAACACGCGCCTAAAAATTTCCGTCTATCAATCCAGCGTATATAAGTATTAATCCACTGTTCGGATTTTTAAGTCCACCTCCTGCTTTTATAAATCCAAACGCTTCCTTTATAAAGAAAGCCGCGTGATTTATTATTCCGAATGCTTTCTTTATACAGGCAGAAATCGGATGTAAAAATACAGCGTTTGGATTTATCAATACGGCATTCGGATGTATAGGTGCAGCGTGCGGATTTATCAATACAGCGACTTCCTTTATCAATCCGAATCGTGGATGTATCCATCCGGTGATCTGATATATAAATCCCTCTGCTTTCTTTATACTTCCGACTCCTGCCTTCTTCTACGGTATCACCGCATAAATAAAATCTGTCCACTGATATGGGTCGGCTACCATATTGCTGTACATAGGATGGCGGGTTTTGCTCAATGCAACCTGCGTGGCGGTTTTGCTCGTTTGAGTGCTTGAAGGGTCGGTTTTTTTGGTGTGCGCCACAGGCAGTATGCTTGCGTGCTGCGCTCCTACTACGGTGTTGCTTGCAAGGTCAGAAATAATAATGTCGGCTCCCAATGTGAAACGAACTATGACTGTAGTTGGAGGAGTTCCTTTTGCGGTGGTAATTCCGTATCTCCATATATGCCCTTCCGCTCCCTTCTTCGCTTTTTTGGCGCGCAGGTGAACAAAGCCCGGTCCTGTTTCAACAACCTCGAAATCGCGCGGGTGAGGAGTGGCTTTTTTTTTCAGTTTGTATCCGCTGCTTGTAATTATTCCTTCTGCTTTTTTCAAATCGCCCGCAGCAATTGTGTTTGCCGTGTCTTCCACATAGTGTCCGTTGGTGCCGAGTGAAAGCATCAGCGCGTTTGCCTGTGTGGCTGCCTGCGCGGTGATGGTTTTGGAAGTGTTGCCCGAAGCAATCAGCTTTAAAGTATTGCGCAGTGCAGTGGTTTGTGTTGTGATAGTGGCAAGCGCAATGGTTGGTGCAGGAAGATTTGCGTTGCCTGTAAGCCCTGTTACAGTACCATCGGCAAAGGTGGCAAGGTCGCTGGCGCTCAGTTTCTGAAAATCGGTAGCTACTTTTGCTTTTTTAAGAGTTTGTTTCATAAAAATTATTTTTAAAAGTTGTGGTTAAAAATTTATGTTCATAAATTCTTCTTGCGTGGCATTGAGTGCATTTATTATTTTATCGAGATAATCAAGTGTAAGGTTTACTTCTCCGTTTTCTATGTTCCATACATACTGCCTGTCTGCTCCGATTTTATCTGCTAATTCCTGAAGAGTTAATTTTTTTTTCGTTCGCAGAGTTTTTATACGCTTGCCTATAATTTGTTTTGTTGTATGCGTGAAATAATTATGCAAAAGACATTATTTTCTTTGAAACAGATGTAAATACACTATCACTACAAATAAAAAAGCCCCCGGAATTCGCGGGGGCTTTGTTTGCCGAAAGAGGTTTTAATTTATCAGACATATCAATTAATCGGAATTAAATCGGAATACCAAAATCCTGTTGTGATATGAGCGGAATTTGTTCCGCAAGAATAATTTTTATCATCAATTTCTTTTTTTACTGGCGGTGAATATTTACGATAAACGATTTCTCCTTTGGTAAATGGAATTGGTTTTTGAAAAATGGGACCATCATAAACAAATGAATGAAACTCTCCGTATTCTCCGCAAGGGTCAACTTTTTCAGGCAGGTCATTTATAAATGATTGGTCAAATTCCCTTCCTGCAAAACTTTTGTCTAAATGTTTTTCATCAACGCAAACAATAATTGCCTTAAATCCCAAATCAATAAATTCTTTTGCTAATTGAACCGTTGAAATTTTCCATAATGGAAATATTCCTGAAAAATTTATTTCTGCTAATCTTGTTTCTCTATATTTCCGCAAGTCCTCTAAAAATATATCTCCGAAAATGGAATCACTTATACCCTGTTCTTTAAATTCAGTTAAAGTTTTTTTCATCATTGCATTGTAAATTTCCATTGTGGGATTGTCTGGCATTATTAATTTATGCAATGGAATTCCGATGCTTTCGGTTTGCTTTTCTAAAAGTTCGGCACGGACTCCATGTTGTGAGATGCGATTATATTTTTCACTTACTGAGGTCATCAGATATTTTATATCGTATTCTTTTGATTGCAAAATTTTATAGAGGCATAAAGAAGAATCTTTTCCTCCGCTCCAATTAAATATGGCTTTGCGATTGTTCATTTATTTTGCAGTGATATTTTTTCAATATTCATATAGTGCATAGAATCTTTTTCTCTTTTAGAATATTCTTCTATTTGAATTTTTTTTGTGAAAGACGGATTGTCTATAACGAGTGTGTGATATTCTCCTTTTTCACCGCAAATATCAATTCCATTTTTATTTTCGAGTAAAAGTAAATCGGCATAGGAGGTTTCATTAAAATTTCTTCCAACCCATTCATTTGTAAAATGTGGTTTTTTTACCAATGAAAAAATCCATTGGAAGTTATACTCAAAAAATTTATTCATAATTTCTTTTCTGTCTCTTTTCCATAGAGGAAGGAACACTTGAAGATTGGTTTCATCCGCACATTCTTTTACAATGTTGGAATGTCCCTCAACTTCATCAATATCTCCTGTTATTAAAGTATCAATGAAATATTTTTCTTTTAGGTTGCGAAATGCTTTGATATAACTTTCTTTAAAGGGTTCTGTAATTTCGATTATCAAATGTGGAATTTGCAATGCTTCTGATTGAAGTTTCATAAAACTTATTGGATGAGCAAGAAAATTAGGATTGGCAGGAACTAAAGTGATGAGATATTTTATTTCATAACCTGATAACTTGGCTTCGTATAAAGCAAGGCAGGAATCTTTTCCTCCTGTCCATAATATTGCTGCACTATTCATCTTTTTTAATATTGGCAATTCTTAATCGTTTTGTCCAACCAATAAAATGATGTTGGCTTGGAAAAATTTCGGGATGAAAGATTTCTGCAAGTATTTCTAATGATTCCACTAATCTTGGACCCGGACGATTGAAATAATTATTTCCATCGCACACATATATTTCCATATTGCGAACTGCTTTTAAGGTATTCCATTCTGAGCGATTTTCTAAAAAATACATTTCCTGAAGTGTTCTTTGAATGGAGAATCCGCAAGGGGCTATAAAAATTTTATCAGGATTTTTTTCAATGATATTTTCAAATTTGAGCCACCGTTTTTTTTCATCGGGAAAACAATTTGTTCCTCCTGCCATTTCAATAAGTTCCATCATCCAATGTCCTCCAACTAAAATAGGTTCTATCCATTCAATATCCGCCACTGTCGGTTTGTTGGAAAGATTTTTTGTCTTGGTGTGAATTTTTTTAAATGAATTATTCATTTGATTTACCAAAGATTTTCCTCTTTCGGGGATACCAGTTGCATTGGCAACTTCCTGAATATTTTTTAATACCTTTTCAAGCGTTGAAGGATTTGAATCAATAATTTTTATGCTGCTGTCTTTGAGATATTCATTTAATGCTTCCTGCAATTCATCGGTGCTGACCGCACAAACTTCGCATTGCGATTGAGTGAGAATATGAGTTGGCTTTAATGCTTTAATTTTTTCAACATCAACTTTATAAATGGAAAGCGATAATTCTAAAATTGTTTTTACTGCTTTATTAATTTCTGCACTGTTTCCGTCTGAACGATATTTTGGCTGGCTGCAAATTGGAAGCTGTTGAACTTCTTTTGGGTAATCACATTCGTGTGAACGACCAACTAAATAATTTCCTAAACCTAACGCATAAATAATTTCTGTTCCGCTTGGCAGTAATGATATGATTCGCATTTCTTTTTCCATTACTTAAATTGCAGTTTTTGATTTTGCCAGTATTGGAAATGTATATTTCGCCAATTCAAACCCGCCAAATAAAATTGCTGAATAAAATAAATCTCCCGCAAGAGTATTTCCGAAAAATGGAATTGCTACCGCGTAGCAAGAAATAAGTCCTGAAATATTTTGAGGATAAATCGGATTATTAAGCCACACTCCGAAATTTGAAATGAGAAAAAATAAAATAGCAGCCAATACACTTGCACCGATAACATTTACAACTTTTATTTTTTTCAACAATAAAAACCCTAACGGAACTGTGAGCAAGAAAGCAAAGTAATTAAATGGAAAGCCGTCTGGAATAATCCAAAAATGATTCCAGTAATGAGCATAAATGGTATTATTAATCACAATATCGCTTAACCACATTGAGAGAAGCGGAATAATAAATGCAATAATTCTGTTTGAAAAATACGCTGCTCCGAATAATGCTATTGCTCCGATAGAAGCAAAATTGGGCGGATGCGGAATAAGACGGCTGAACGCTGCCGCTAAAACCATTGCGATTAAAACGCTAAAGCGGATATTGATTTTTTTCTTTTCCATAGTTTTTATTTTTAAAAGCAGAGGTCTGAAAATTTCAAACCTCTGCTGATTTAATAATTATTGTTTTACAACTTGCTTGGTTGTTATTCCCGAAGATGTTTCCACTTTTAATAAGTATGCGCCTTGCGGAATACTTGTCATTGAAAGTATATTGGGAATATTTGTTGCGATTTGTTTCTGAAAAACTATTCTTCCCAAAACATCAGTTAAAGTTACTGTTGCTTTTTCATTTTCTGTGTCAATGAATCCGATATGCAGTTCATCGGAAACAGGATTTGGGTAAAGTAAAAGATGGGAAGAAAAATTATTTTCGGAAATGCCTGTTGTAGTTCTTACATCAAAAGCAAAAGTTCCGGGGGAAACATTTACTGCAAAGGAATCTACCAATGCACCGAAGAAATCATAAGTGAATACTTTTCCGTAAGTGGTGTAGTCGGTTGTGCTGATATAAATTCTTGCATTCACCGAATCAATACCAATTCCATAGAGAGATTTATTGACGAGCAACGAATCCCAAACATAGAGTGCAGATGCGCTGAACACGCCAATTTTATTTTCGTTGCTTGCTTGAAAATAAACATTGTTTAAATAGTATTCAGAACCGCTGCAACCCGAAGATCGATTAAGGCGTGTGTTGACAAAAACGCTTGTTGCACCATCATATTTTGTTACAGAACCATCTGTCCAGTTAAGATTGTTTTGCGTGTAAATTTTTCCGTTGACATTTGACACAAAAACCGCTTCAGGATTCAGTCCATCGGGACCTAAATCAATTTCTCGGTTTTCATTTTGTCCGTTCAAATTAATTATTGCTAATTTTCCAACTGTTCCCCACCCGTTGACTGCCACATAAGCGGTATCCTTCCATACTTTTACTTCAGCACATCTTTCACTTACACTCGGCAAATCATAAATAAAACTCAAATTGTTTTTATTGTATGCCTGAAAGTAGGAAGGCAGCGGACTGCTTTCTGCCCGTGTTACAAGAATCTGATTTTTCCAAATTGCCAATTCACGAATTCCTTTGACTGTCTGCACATTCAATTTTTGTTTGGTGTTCAAATCATACTTTACTAATAAAGTATCGGCAGCAACATAAATAAATCCGCTGTCAATAATTACATCGGAAGCGAATCGTGCTTGCAGCGTATCAAAATTCTGATACACTTGTGTAGCAGGATTGTAACTCCCAACAGTTACGGGACCGCCCCAAGGACCTTCATTGAGCACAATTACTTGTTGTAGGGTGTATTGTGCGAAACCCCACTGCGCTGCTCCTGAAATTATCAGGGTTAACAGCATTTTTTTAATTTTCTTCATTGTTGTTTTTTGTTTTGTGTTTGCTTTCCGTTGTTCCACCGCACCAAAAAGCAAACGGTTATAAATGATTTTTACAAACCATCAACAACAGAAAAAATGAAAGATTGAAAATCATCCCGATGAAATCGGGATTTGGTTTTCTCTTTCGCTTTTTCCCGAAGCGTAAATGGAAAACTGAATGTGGTTTCAGTTTTTTTGTGTTGGCAGGTCTTCTGACTTGTCCCCTTTCTGACGCCTTCCCATTCTAAATTTGAACAGTGGCTAATGATGTCAGAACTATTTAAAAGGACTTACAGCTACGGGAATAGTTCCAGATTCTCACTGGATTCCCTATTAATTCCGATAAATCGGAAACCAAAACGGGTGCAAGATACGAATGTTTTTTTATTTGCAAATTCAAAATGTCAAGCACATGCAGTGTGAATTGTAGATGCCTTTATAGTTCTGCACACTGCAAGAGCTTGCCATTTTTGTGCCTTTGTGCAAGCGGGCAGACAATCTATTTCTCGCTCGACAGTTGCGCCAGCCGGACAATCTCGCATAAAAAACAACCGTCTTCGCAGACAAATAAGTTTCTCACCGGACAAATCCGCATAATCTCACCAGACAATTCCTCGACAACAACAAAGGACAGGAAAATAAGAGCGGCAATGCCTAACAGCAAGTTGCCGCCAGTCGGGCTGACGTTTTCACAGGACGGTGATTCTTTTTATCTTTGTTGTGTCTCGGCAGACAATGATTCGTTTCATTATTCCGCCCGAGACGGCAACTTGCGGAACGTTAGCAGCCATTAAAAAAAATGACACCCGAATTCAAGAACTTAGCGCAACAAATCGACCTAGTAGATTTGTTGTATGGAAACACAGAATTATCACAGATTAAGTTATAAAGAGCGTGTCGTAATCGAGACACTTTTGGGTGAAAAAAAGTCACCTTC
>JACQAL010000067.1 GCA_016195025.1 Bacteroidota bacterium
CTGACGTGTGCAGAGTGAGTGCTGATTGCGCACGTCTGACTGCTGACGTGTGCAGAGTGAGTGCTGATTGCGCACGTCTGACTGCTGACGTGTGCAGAGTGAGTGCTGATTGCGCACGTCAGCACTCGGATTATTCAAAAGAGCGTGTTTTTCGCTGAATTTGGCTATGCCTTATACCCCTAGGACTTACGCAGTTTCGCCACTAAAACACTAAAGCACCAAATCCCACTAAACTTTGGTGTGTATTTTTTTGTGCTTTTGTGCTTTTGTGGCATTAGTCCCGATAGCCATCGGTATCCGAATTCCATCGAAGTACGAAAAAAATACGAACCTACGAACTACGAAATGTTCGTACTTCGTAAGTTCGTAAAAGATTCGTACTTCGGTGATGAAACCCGTTATCTGTACCTCCCGTTCACCTTCCACATTAAAAAAGAAGAACCCACTCCAATCAGCGCACCCACCAGCACATCACTCGGATAATGCACTCCCAGTTCCATGCGCGAATAGCCCACTGCGCCCGCCCATAAAAAAGAGGGAGCAATCACATACCACTTGGGATACGCCAGCGAAAGCGAAGTGGCGGTGGCAAATGCCGCTGAAGTATGCCCCGAAGGAAAAGAAGGAGAGCCCGCCTCGCTTTTCTGCGTAACCAAATTGGGATAGGTAACAAACGGGCGCTTGCGGTTGAACGAATATTTTAATCCCACTGTGATAAGCGTGGAAGCCGCCAGCGAAGCGCCCATCACTAATGAATTTCTTTTTGCCGCGCTGTCATGCGCAAAAATACCGTAGAGGAAAAAAGAAGAAGGCACTGCAATGCTTACGGGCGTCATGCTTTGGCTGAAAATTTTGTTGGTGTTATCCCACGAAGCGGAGTTGCCGCTGTTAATGGAGTGAAGAAGATTGATATCGGCATTCTGGGCATTTACCGCAGGAAGAAAAAATAAAAAGCAAATGACGAATGACCAATGACCAATGACCAATGATATTTTCATGCTTCGAATATCGGAATATTAACCGCAGCCCGTAACTGTTGAAAACTGCGTGTGGCGCAGAAGTGCTGTGTTTCAAAAAAGTTATACTTTTGCGCGCATAAAAATTCATCGCCAATGAAACATGCTGTAACATTCGCTTTCATCCTCTCGTTGTTTCTTCCGCTTTCTCCTTTCTCTTCCGCCACTATTTACGAAAGCGATTTTTCCGCTTTGCAAAAAATAAATCTCTACAAGGAAAATAAAGTGTGGCTCGTGCACGGCTGGAATTTTCCCTACAACAACAAAGTGATGGTTAACAAAGGAAGAGAAACATCTTTCGAGCGCTTCGACCGCAGCGGCAACCGAACCGAAGAAGTGGAGTACGATTCACTGGGGCGCACGGTTTTCTCCTGCCAGTATTTTTTTGATGAGAACGGCAATGAACTGCGCAGGGCAGGGCTGGACGGAAAAGATATAATGGATGAACGCTGGAACTACGCGCCCATGAGCGAAGAACAGTTTGAAAAACTGGAAAGCCAGTCGCAGTATAAAAATTCGGTGTATGGAAAAACATTTTACAGCGACTCATTGAAAGAAATGAGCAATGAAAAGAAGAATTCTAATTTGCTTGCCGATGCAAAAGTGGTGGAAAAGACATCGCTTTACAAAAAATCACTGTGCGGCAACTGGATTTTCAAGAAAGACGTGCATAAAAATAAAGTGAAAGAACTTCACTTCGATGCCAACGGAAACTTTGCGTACAAACTGCAGTTCGCCTTTGATAAAAACCAGCGGCTGAACGAAAAAACAGAATACGATGCCTTCGGAAACCAGCAGGAGAAATGGGAATACAAGTACGATGAAAAAGGAAACAATGTGGAAACTTATTGCTACGTTTCAAACAACATGCTTTACCGCAAGTACATCATGCTCTACGATAAAAAAGGAAACATGACTTCAAAATTCACGTTCGACAGCAATGAAAACGAACTCAACCTCACTGTTTATCTCTATGAGTTTTACGGAGGGCTTCACGCACCGCGCGCCTTAGGCAATAAAGAATAATTACTCTTTTACAAAGTTCGTAGTTCGTATGTTCGTACCAATTCGTACTTCGATGGGATTTTTATTTGGCGTTTTGAATTGAATTATTATTTTTGTTCCTTCTTTTTCAACCGTCAAAAAAAGAAATAGACATTATTCAAAATAAGAAACTATGTGTATGTTGTCATTTCGACCGAAGGGAGAAATCTCCTCATTCAGGGGGAGATTTCTCACCCTCAAAGCAGGGTTCGAAATGACAAACCTCTATAAATATCTAATATGAATAATGTCTAATATGAAAAAAATTTCTTTCGCTTACTTCCTCGCTTGCGCCCTTTCGCTTTACATCCTTCTGAGCAGTTATAGTTCAGGACCCGGCACAAACGGCTTTGATTGCACGGGCGCTGAAACAGGGCTTGGCAATCCCAGCGGCTGCACCACCTGCCACGGCTCCGCTGCCACCAGCGGCATCAGCATTGCCATTGAACTGGATTCTGCCGGAGTTCCCACCACGCATTACTCGGGCGGAAAATCCTACACCGTTATACTCACCGGCACCAATAACACTTCCACCGTTCTTCCCAAATACGGTTTCCAGATGGGAAGCATTAAGGGTTCTTTTGCAGTGGTTACTCCCACCAACGCAGGAACGTGGGCTTCGCCTTATCCAACTTTAACACATTATGCTGCCCCTTCACCGGGAAATTATGTGGTGGGCGTGGTGGAACACACGGCATCGCTCTCCCCCACTTCGGGCACGGGCGGAATGGGAACCATCTATTCACAAACATTTAACTGGACGGCACCTGCTTCGGGCACCGGCACCATTTCAATATGGGCGGCACTGAATGCGGTGAACGCAAACGGACTCGCTGATACGGGCGACCACTGGAACAAAGTGCATGTGATAATCAATGAATGGAGCATTACCGGCACAGCAAATCTTGCAGAGGAGAGCGCGGAAATAAAAGCGTATCCCAATCCGGTAACCGATGTGTTGAACCTGCAAATGCAAAATCTTCCTGCGGGCATGTACGCGCTTTCGGTGTTTGATGCAAGCGGAAGAAAAATTTTCTCGAAGAATGTTGAAGCAGGCGGAACTAATTTTACCGAAACAATTTCCGCCACCGGCTGGAAGCGCGGCATGTATAAAGCGCTTATTGAAAAAGATAATTTCTTCCGGCAGATTTCTATCGTGAAGTGATTCGTTATAGACCTTCAAGGTTTTGAAAACCTGGAAGGTCTTGCAACCCTGATGATTTACATATCGTAATCCACCTTCACCACAGGCGTGAGCGGATGGCTCTGGCAGGTGAGAATATATCCTTCTTTAACTTCGGAATCGGTGAGCGCGAAGTTTTTATTCATGTGAACTTTTCCTTCGAGGAGTTTTGCCCTGCACGTTGCGCACACTGCGCCTTTGCAGGCGAAAGGGGCATCCACTCCATGCTCAATGGCTGCATCCAGAATTGCTTTTCCATCGGAAGAAAGTTTAAAAGAAGTTTCGACTCCGTATTGTGAAACAGTTACCTGCGAAATTATTTTTTCAAGAAGTGGTGCAATGGTGGCGCCAACGGGTTCTGATGAAGAAGTGAAATACTCTATGTGAATTTTATTTTTTTCTGCCGCTAAATCTTCGAGAACTTTCCGCACGTTATCCATCATGGGTGTGGGACCACAAATAAAGAATTCATTGTCCTTGCTCATGTCCACAAATTTTACGATGAGCAGTTGAACTTTTTCTCCAGTCATTATTCCCTTGAAAGTTTCGTCAATAGGATGCTGCGGTTTGTCAAGAATGTAAAATAGTTTCAGCCGCTGAGAATTTTTATCCTTGAGTTCGTTCAGTTGCTTTCTGAAAATGGTTGCGTCTTCATTCAGGTTTCCGTAGAAAAGTAAAATGGTTGAGTTCGGCTCATCATGCAAAACAGTTTTGATGATGGAACACATCGGAGTGATTCCACTTCCGCCCGCGAACAGCACATAATTTTTTTTGTGATAGGGATTCATCGGGGAATGAAATCCTCCCATCGGAGTCATCACCTCCACTTCTTGTCGAACATTAAAATTATCATTGATAAAGTTGGAACCTTTGCCCTCTTTCACGCGCTTGATTGCAACTCGTAATTCTCCTTCGTGAACTCCGCTGCAAATGGAATAACTCCTGCGGATTTCTTCTCCGCTTACAAAAAGTTTCAGCGTGAGGTATTGCCCCTGGATGAATTTATATTCTTCTTTCAGCGAAGCCGGAATTTCAAATGCAACCGACACGCAATCGGAAGTTTCCTTGCGCACATCAGATATTTTTAGTTTGTGGAACTTTGCCATAGTGAAACGACAAAAATAAAATATTAATTCATTTCCTTTTCCTAATCAACTCTAAAATTCCATTGATGAATGTAAGCGGATGAACAGGATTTCCCGGAACAAACAAATCAATTTTGTATTTGCTGAGAAAATTTCTGTTCAGCGCGGGACTGCCAGAAAAAATTCCTCCGCTGATGGCGTCCGTTCCTGCGAGGATGATAATTTTAGGTTCGGGAGTTGCATCGTAGCAAATCTGCAATGGTTCCGCCATGTTTTCTGAAATTGGTCCCGTGATTACAATTCCATCGGCATGGCGCGGAGAAGCCACAAACTCAATTCCGAAACGTCCCATATCAAAATTCACATTTCCGCAAGCGTTCAGTTCCAATTCACAACTGTTATCTCCTCCTGCAGAAACTTGTCTTAACTTTAATGAGCCGCTGAAGTATTCTGAGATTTCTTTGCGAATCAGGGAGGGATTTAATTCAATCGGCTTGTCCTCTCCTTCTTTAATGATTAATCGTTCTCTTTCGTTGGAAGAAATTTTATAGTCAGTCGTAAATTTTATTTTATTCGGAAAAGCAAATGCGCACTCACCGCAAAAAGTGCATTTGCCCAAATCAATGCTCACAGGATTTTTTTCAATCGCATTGGTCGGACAAATTTCCATGAATTCATCTTCGTTTATTTTTTCGGAATTGATAATTGGTCTGCCTCTGAAAATTCCCGGCATTTCCGCATTAGTTACATCGGGAATGTATTGTTTCCCCTGGTGAAATAATATTTTGAGGTTGTCTAACATAATTTCATTTTTACAAATCGTGTCCGCAATAAGATAAATTGAAACTTTTGTTGCACACGGGGAAATCAGAAATTTCATTCTGTCTCACTGCCAAAGCAAGCGCAAGCCAGTTGTGAAATGATGGGTCTTTCACTTTGTAATGTGCAAGTTCTCCTTTTTCATCGGTGATGGCGCAATGACAAATTTCTCCGCGCCAACCCTCCACGAGTGAAATACAAAAAGAATCCGGCTGAGAAAGCGATAAAGGATTCCGATTTTTATTTTGCTGCGGAATATTTTCTAAAAGTTTCCGAATGTATCCGATGGATTGTTTTATTTCTTCTTTTCTAATTTGCACGCGCGAATATACATCTCCGTGATTTTTTGTAATGGGCTGATGATTGAATGAAGAATATAAATCGTGAGGATGTGATTTGCGCACATCTCTTTCTATTCCGCTCATCCTTGCCGACATTCCGACAGTGCCGATGGAAAAAGCATCCTTATTAGAAACTGTTCCTGTTTTTTCAAAGCGAGCAAGAACCGTTGAAAGCGAAAATGCTTCCTTGCAGATTTCATCAAAGTCATTTTCATAATCATGCAGAAGTTTTTCAAGAATATTTTTTAATTCATTGGTGAAAGGAAAATTATTTTTCCCTGCGCGGATTAATCCTTTTGCCAAACGGTTTCCGCACCAGATTTGAAAATAATTGATGAGTGGTGTCCGTAATCTTCCGAACACTGCACTTCCGAGTTGGTAAGCAATGTCGGTGCAGAGTGCGCTCAAATCTCCTGTGTGAATGGCGATGCGTTCCAGTTCAAGAGCGAGCGTGCGGGAAAATTTCAAATCATCTTCGGCTTTGTAATTACAGAGAGATTCCCAGAGATTTACAAAAGCGGTTGTGTGTCCGGCAACGGTATCTCCGGCAATATTTTCTGCGAGAGTTGTTCGCTGTAAAAAAATTTTCTTTTCTAAAAAAAGTTTTTCAATTCCACGATGCTGAAACCCCAATTGAATTTCGAGATGAAGGATTTGTTCCCCGTTGCAGATGAAACGAAAATGCCCGGGTTCAATCACGCCCGCATGAATGGGTCCCACACCGACTTCGTGCAGTTCTTCGCTGTCAATTTTATAGAACGGATAATTTCTACTGGAAGAATTTTTATCCGCCCTGTCAAATGGAAAACGAACGGGCTTCAGCCATGGATGGTCAGAATATTTTATGCCAAAATTTTCGTGGAGTTCCCTTTCAAAAATGTGAAAGGCAAGGTTGTAATTTGTAAATGAAGGCAGCAGTTGATTTTGTTCAGCGTAAGAAGAGGAAACCAAAATAGTTCCTTCTTTATCATTTGCGATGCAGCAAAGCAATTTTATTTTTCCACCGGATGGAAATCCATAGTAGTTCACACAATGATTATTCGGTTCCTTCAGTAGAGAAACATTTTGTTCCAGAAATTTTTTATACTCCAAAGTTGGAATTGACGGCAAAGAAATCCGCTGGTTATTTTTTATTTCAATGTGGTTCATCAGCGGGGAAAATTTTTTATTGCTTCATTTATTAAATCCAGCATTTGCGGGGGCGGATTAAATCCCAGATAAATTACCAAACCGAGTAAAATAAATTGAGAAGAGGATTCATGCCATTTTATATTTTCTACATTTTCATCCTTAAAATTTACAGCGGGAGTAAAAAGAAGTTTGAAAATATTTTTTCCAAATGCCCATATGATTACAGCGAGAAGAATTAAGATGATAACAAGAACAAAAATATAATGTGCTTCAAAGAGAGAACGGAAAATTAAAAATTCGCTTATAAACATTCCTGAAGGGGGTATTGCAGCTGCACAAAGAAATCCGAACAGAAGTACGAGCGCACCTGCAAGGTTATAATTGAAATAATTTCCTGTGTCAAAAATATTTTTGCTTTTATAAATCCGGTAAACCTGCCCAACCTGAAAAAACATTCCTGCTTTTGTGAAGGCGTGAAAAATAATATGAAGGATGGCGGCATAATAACCGATTCCTCCTGCGGCAATTCCTAAAAAAATAATTCCCATGTGCTCCACGCTTGAATAAGCAAGCATTCGCTTGATGTTTTTCACCTTAAGCATATATACTGCCGCCACAAAAACCGAAAGCGCGCCCGCAATGATGAGCAGATTACTCGCCCACACGCGCAGCGAAGTTTGCGCAACCACTTCGTAAAAACGAAAAATGCCTATGAAGCCCACATTCATCAGTGCACTGGAAAAAAGCGCGCCCGCTGGCGAAGGCGCTTTATCCTTCGCGTCAATACCGGCAGTATACATCGGCACAAGTCCTGCTTTCACTGTCAAACCCGTGAACACGAAAATGAAAGCAAGCCGCATCCAGAATTCATTCAGCGAAGAAGCGTGTGCGAGAAGTGATGAAAAAGATAAATCGGTGCTGCCGCTCTGCTGGAGCGCAATGCTGAGAAAAAGAATTCCGATGAACACGAGCGTAATGCTGATGGAGCAAACAAAAATATATTTCCAGGTTCCTTCGAGCGAACGGATATTTCTCCTGTGATAAACAAGTGCGGAAGCAGAAAGCGTGGTGAGTTCAATAAATACCCAGGTGACTGCAATGTGAGAAGAAAGATACGCAGCGCTCATTGCCATAATTAAAACGACCATTGCAGAAAAATAAATGGCGCGCTGCCGCGGAATTTCTTTATGCTTCAGAAAATAAATATAACTGTGATAAAATGCCGGAATGCTGATGATGCTGAGTGTTGCAAGAAGAATAATTGCCAGCGCGTCAATCCTGAAAAAACTAAGTTCTTCACTATGAAGATGCGTATAAGAATAAATCGTGAATGCCCACTGAAGAATCAGAAAAATAAAAACCAGAAAATAATTTATTGTACGGTGTCGGTTGAAAAAAATTATTCCGCTGATAATTCCTGCCCCTGTTAAATAAATTGCAATCATTTAATCTCTCAGTGATTTTAATTGTTCCACATCACCGTCTTTAATTACATCGCCTATTTTATTCACAAAAATTCCAAGAAGAAGAACGCTTACAAAAATGTCAAGAAGAATTCCGGTATTCACGAGCATCGGCATTTCGCTTCCCACAGCAAGAGAAAGAATGAATACGCAATTTTCAAGAACGAGGTAGCCCATTACGTGCGTGATGAGTTTTCTTCGTGTGACAATGATGTACAATCCGGTGAACAAAGTGGAGAGCGCAACTACAAAAAATATTTTGTTGATGCTTCCATCCACAATGGCGGAAGATAAAATATAGGAAAGCACTATGATAACGGTGATGATGATGAGCGAAAAAAAATTATGGAGATAGGGCTCGGCTTCGCGGGTGATTTTATTTTTCCGGATTACATAATTCAAAAACCACGGCACGGCAATGGTTTTGAAAATAATTGTCTCCAGCAGAATGAAAATAAGATTGAGCGGATTGATTTCAATCAGGTTGATAAATGCAATTCCGAAAAGAAGTATTCCCTGGAAAGCAAGAATTTTTATATAGGTGAGCAGTCGTTTAGCAATGCCGATATAAACGAGCGTAATAATAAAAGTTATGAGCAGAACGTTTGTCATATCAGAGCAAATTATTTTTCATCAGAAGAATTCCTATGAAAATTAAAAGTGCAACCGATGAAAGCGTAAAAATAAATTGCGGATTGTGATTCATTCGGAAACGCGCCATAAATGATTCAATCAATCCAATGATTATTGCAAATGCGATTTGCGTAGCAGCGAAAATTAAAATGTCAATATGAATCGGAAATCCTCCGAAGAAAAAATTTGCTATAAGCGCGCCATACATTGCGAATTTCAAATTGCCTGTGAAAAGAATTAATCCCAAATCAAAACCGCTGTTGTCAAGAATCATCACTTCGTGAATCATCGTGAGTTCAAGATGAGTTTTCGGGTCATCCACAGGCATGCGTGAATTTTCCACCATCGCGAGCATCACAAGCATGTATGTGCCCAATACACCAATAGCATAAGAAATGTACGAACCAAAATGGAGCGATGAAAATAAATCCGCAAAAGAAATTTTTCCAGTCATCATCGCAAAACATCCTATGAGAATAAAAAGTGCCGGCTCGGCAAGCATGGAATAAAGCGCTTCGCGGCTAGCGCCCATTCCCTCAAAACTGCTTCCGGTATCAAGCGAAGAAACAATCATAAAGAATTTTCCGAGCGCGAGGATATAAATAAAAAATAAAAAGTCGCCCTCAAAAGAAATTATTCCTTTGTGATTTCCGAATGGAACGACAAGGATTGCCGCCAGCACTGAAGAAAAATAAATTGCCGGAGCTATTTGAAAAATGATGCTCGATGTTTTGCTGTATACTGCTCCTTTTTTCAATAGGCGGAAAATATCTTTAAGCGGCTGAAAAATTTCCGGACCTTTTCTTCCGGAAGCAATGCTTTTTGTACGGATAATAATTCCCGGGAAAAACAAAGAAGCGAAAATTATCAGAACGAAACTTGGCATATCACATATTCTTTAAAAATGAAAACAATGAATTGATTACATCGGCAATGAGCGGAAAAAATATTACGAGCAAAATAAAAATCACACCGTATAAAACATAATGCTGAGCATTGCCGCTCTGAAGAAATGAAAACCTGTTGAGAAAGCTTTTCAGCAGGAAAATAATTGTGTCTATGAATTTTTCTTCCAGTTTGTCTTCAGCGTGCGTCTCATAAAAAACCGGCTTGGGAAAAATTTCATCTATGAGTTTTTCTTTTTTATGAATGGATAAAACCGGTTTTGCAAGTTTGCGGTAGGAGCGGATAAAGGAATTTGCGGTGTATTGCATTCTGCCTGCATCGCCCGCATAGCCGCAGCCCCAGGTTGAAGAAAAGGAAATTTCTTTTTCTCTTGTGATTTGTCTTCTCACTAAAAAAATAAAACTGCAAAGCAAAATAAATCCTGCCGAACAAATTCCGATGAGCGTCATTGTATTTATTGTGCTGTCAAAAACCCCTATTCCCATAGGAGAATTTATCCTGGAAGTAAACATTGCGATTGGCGCGGAAAGCAACCGGACAAAAAATTCGGGAAAGATTCCAATAGAAATAATTAAAGCCAAAACGAGATACATCGGAAATAAATTTCCTGCAGAAACTTCCTGCGCTTCGATGGAAAGCGAATTCCGGGGAGTTCCGAGAAAAACAATTCCGAACGCTTTTGTGAAGCAGAGCAGCGCAAGCCCGCCTATGAGCGCAAGCCCGAGAACGGAAAACACAAAAGATAAAACGGAAATATTTTCCGCGCCCGCAATTCCTTTAAACAAACCCGAATAAATTAAAAACTCCGAAACAAATCCGTTAAAAGGCGGAAGCCCGCAAATTGCCAGTGCAGAAAGCAAAAATAAAATTCCCGTGTGAGGCATTCTCTTAATAAGCCCTCCAAGTTGTTCCACATTCAGCGTTTGAGCTTTCAGGTAAACATTTCCCGCGCAGTAAAACAAAAGCGATTTGAAGAGAGAGTGATTCAGCACGTGAAGCAATCCGCCTGCAAATCCGAGCGAAGCGAGAAGAAAATTATTTGTCCCGATACCGATGCATCCAAGTCCGATTCCGATTCCAATGATTCCGATATTTTCAATGCTGTGATATGCGAGAAGTTTTTTCAAGTTATGCTGAACAATGGCGAGCATCACTCCGTAAATTCCTGAAATCACCGAGATGAAAAGAATAAAATATCCAACGAAAGTAAAATCCGTATGAATAAAAAAAAGCATTCTCAGGATTCCATAAATCCCCATCTTGATAATAATTCCCGACATCACTCCGGAAATATGCGAAGGCGCAACAGGATGTGCATATGGAAGCCACGTGTGAAATGGAACAAATCCTGCTTTGAAAGCAAATCCGAAAAAGAAGCAGATAAAAAGAATTATCCCGGTTAATGCGGATTTTTCCGAAGTGAAATTCCGGATGGAAGAAAAATCGTACGAGCCGGTTTGCGAAGCAATCCATATAAACGCGATGGTGAGAAAAAGAACTCCGATGTGCGACTGAATGAGAAAATTAATTCCTGCTTTGAGTGTAGCACGTTTTGTGTGTTCAAAAATTACCAGCACAAAAGAAGAAAGCGTCATCACTTCCCATATAATAAGGAAGAGCAAACTATTTTGCACGCAGCAGATAGCAAGCAATGAAGTGTGCATCAGTATATATGAAATCCAATGCAATGAAAGATTTGATTTCTGCTCTTCGTATTTTTTCATATAATGAATTCCATAAAGAGCGCCAGTGACAGCCGTAAAATTGATAACAAGAATGAACCAGGCGGAAAGCGCGTCAATGCGAAGAGAAATATTTCCCAAAAAATTATTTCCCGGAAAAATCATGTCAAAAGAATTTCCTGAAAGCACATCAACTGCAAGAGCCGATGTTGCAACGGCATTCAAAAAGACGAAGAGAAAACAAATTCTGGATTTCAAACCGGCAGGAAGAAGCGGGATGAAAATTATTCCTGCAAGAGTTATAACTAATGTCAGAAGCAAAAAATTACTGTACATAAATCAAAAAATAAAGTGCAAATCACTGCGTCAAAAACATTTCGCGAGCCAAAGATAAGTTTTATTGATTTCATAGATGACAAAAATCATAGTTGAGATTTCATTCGTATATTTACCTTCGCTACAATAAATTTCAAAATGGAAAATATTAATTTTGAAGACAACTTCGAATCCAAACTTTCGCGCAATGAAAATATTGAGCCGAAGGATTGGATGCCCGAAGATTACCGCAAGGCAAACATCCGCCAGATTTCACAGCACGCGCATTCCGAAATCATTGGTATGCTTCCCGAAGGAAACTGGATTACACGCGCGCCTTCGCTGAGAAGAAAAATGGTGCTGCTCGCTAAAGTGCAGGATGAAGCGGGGCACGGGCTTTATCTTTATTCCGCTTGTGAAACTCTGGGAATTTCCCGCGAAGAAATTCTTGACCAGCTTTATACCGGCAAAGCAAAATATTCTTCCATCTTTAATTATCCTACGCTCACGTGGGCAGACATGGGCGCAATCGGCTGGCTCGTGGATGGCGCGGCAATTATGAATCAGGTGATGCTGCAGCGAACTTCTTATGGTCCCTATGCGCGCGCGATGGTTCGCATTTGCAAAGAAGAAAGTTTTCATCAGCGCCAGGGATATGAAATTATGTGCACGCTCGCAAAAGGTTCTCCCGCACAAAAAGAAATGGCGCAGGATGCTTTGAACCGCTGGTGGTGGCCAACGCTGATGATGTTCGGTCCGCCCGATAAAGAATCAATTCACACAGCGCAGGCGGTGAAATGGAAAATTAAGCGCGAGACCAACGACCAGTTGCGCCAGCGATTCGTAAACCAAACGGTTCCGCAGGGAGAAATGATTGGCTTGACTTTCCCCGATGAAAAATTAAAATGGAATGAATCGAAAAAGAATTATGATTTTGGTGAACCGAACTGGGAAGAATTTCAGAATGTGATTCACGGAAACGGGCCTTGCAATAAAGAAAGATTGAGCACACGCGTTACAGCACACAAAGAAGGAAAATGGGTTCGCGAAGCATTGGAAGCATACGCAAACAAAAAGAAAAAAGTCGCAGCATAAAAATATTTTACTATGTCAGACCAGGGAATAGTTTGGGAAGTTTTCGTGCAGAAAAAACCGGGACAGCCGTTCGTTCACTGCGGAAATGTTCACGCGCACGATGCCGAACTTGCATTGCAAAACGCCCGCGACCTTTACGCGCGAAGAAATGAAGGCACTGCGCTTTGGGTAGTTCCCGCAAAATATATTGTGGCTTCCTCGCCCGAAGATGTCGGTCCTTTCTTTGATCCGGCAAACGAAAAAATTTATCGTCACCCGACTTTCTATACTGTACCGGAAGGAATCAGCCATATGTAAAATGTAAGATGGCAAAAGGCAGATGGATTTTTTTCTATGACTAAAAACTAATGACTAATAAGGAAGCACTTTTCAATTATTGTCTCCGCCTTGGCGATAACAATTTAATTCTCGGCCATCGCTTGTCTGAATGGACTGGGCGCGGACCGATGCTTGAAGAAGAAATGGCATTGTGCAACATTGCGCTTGATTTGCTCGGACAGGCAAATTCTTTTTTGCAATACGCGGCAAAAGTCGAAGCGAAAGGACGCAGCGAAGATGATTTGGCTTATTTGAGAAATGATCGGGAATTTTTTAACACGCTTCTTGCCGAACATCCGAATGGTGATTATGCTTTCACGATCATGCGGCAATTTTTAATGAGTGCGTTTGATTTTTATTTTTATGACGAGCTGAAAAAATCTTCTGACGAAACTCTTGCGGGAATTGCTGCTAAGGCACATAAAGAAATTACTTACCATCTCCGGCATTCTTCCAATTGGGCAGAAAGATTGGGCGATGGAACCGAAGAAAGTCATTCGAGAATTCAAAATGCTTTGGATGAACTCTGGAGATTCACAGCCGAACTTTTTGAAATGAATGAAGTGGATGGACTTCTTTTGAAAGAAAAAATTTCTGTGGATTTAAAATCCATCAAACCAAAATGGGAAAAACTTGTGAATGAAGTTTTACAGCGCGCAACTCTGAAAATTCCTGTGAATACTTTTATGCAACGCGGCTCCCGCGATGGAAAACATACCGAACATCTCGGCTATCTTCTTGCCGAAATGCAGCACCTGCACCGAACACATCCCGGAGTGCAGTGGTAATATGACGAATGTCATTCTGAAAATCTCCTTTTTTATTCGTAACTTTAACTTGAATGAATACGGACGTTAAATATTCACGAAAAGAAATTCTGAATCTTCTTTCTGAAATTCCAGATCCGGAAATTCCTGTTATTAATATTCATGAGCTTGGGGTTTTGCGTGATGTTATTGTGAACGAAAAGGAAGTGGAAATAATTATTACTCCTACTTACTCCGGTTGCCCTGCAATGAAGCAAATCGAAAATGATATTGTGTCGAAACTAAAAGAAAACGGAATTGAAAATGTGAAAGTGAAATCGATTTTTTCTCCAGCGTGGACGACCGATTGGATTACCGATGAAGCAAAAGAAAAACTCAGAAAGTTTGGAATTGCTCCGCCAACTCAAAGAAAAGTGAAATGTCCGCACTGCAACTCCGAAAACACAGAAGTAATTTCTCAGTTTGGCTCAACGGCTTGCAAAGCGCTTTACCGGTGCAATGATTGCAAAGAGCCGTTTGATTATTTTAAATGTCATTAACGAGCGCCATCAAAAGCCGTTTTGTACTTGCGCATCTGGGGAATAATGCTCATCACAGGAATATCGGAATTGTTAACAACTTCCTGCGCAGTGGAACCAATGAACATGCGCGTAAAATTTGTTTCCTGCTGAGTCATAATAATCATAAGGTCACCGTCCACTTTATGCGCGTAATCAATAATGCACTGCGCAAGAGAATCTTCTCCTTTCACCGCTTTGATAATTTCAGCCGTGCATTCCACGCCTTGTTTCTGAATGAAAACTTTTACTTGCTCCAACTGGCGCGTAAGTTTGTTTACAATAAATTCATCGGTGCTTTGCAAAACAGAAACAACGCGAATGGCCGCTTTATATGAACCGAGTTTTGCTACTTCAATTGCCTGGCGAACTTTATCTCTCGTTTCTTTCGTAAGGTCGAGCGGAAGAACAATGTTCTTACATCCTTCGCGATGCGCTTTTCCCTTAATCGTAATCACCGGGCAATTTGCTTCCCGCACCACGCGCAGCGCATTCGAGCCGATAAAAAGTTTGCCGATTTTTTTTCTGCTGCTGCACCCCATAATAATCATCAGCGCACTGGTCAGATCGGCTACTTCAATTATTTTTTCATATGCTTTTCCGCGGGCAATCATTGTATCAACATGCATGTTGCTTTTCTTTTGCGTTTCTTCAGCAAGTTTGTCAAGTTTTTTTTGAATATCTTTTTTCATATCACTAATCATTTTTGCAGTAGCAATATTCAGAAATCCACTTTCTTCTATAACATACAGAAGAAGAATTTCGGCATTATATTCTCTTGCCAGATTATAAGATTGTCCGAGTGCAATTAATGATTGCTCAGAGAAATCAATCGGGACAAGGATTTCATTTTTAATTGACTTTGCCATAGGGATATAAATGTTGTTAGATTTGCATTTTGAATTGGGAGGCGAAAGTAGTAAAAATTTACAAAGTGAAAAAAATTCCATCTACGGAGTTAATTTTGAATGCTGGCGGGAGCATTTATCATTTGGCGCTTCTTCCCGAACAGCTTTCGAATGACATTATTATTGTAGGCGATCAAGGAAGAGTTCCATTGGTTTCGGAACATTTTGATTCTATTGAACACAAAGTTCAGAATCGGGAATTTGCTACGCATACGGGTATATATAAAGGTAAGCGTGTGAGCGTGATTTCTACCGGAATCGGAACAGACAACATAGATATTTTCATGAATGAAATTGATGCGCTTGCAAATGTTGATTTGAAGTCGCGCACTGTTAAAAAAAATAAAACTTCGCTGAACATTGTGCGCATCGGCACTTCGGGCGCTTTGCAAAAAGATATTGAAGTAGATTCGTTTGTAGCATCAGAATTCGGGCTTGGCTTGGATGGCTTGCTTCATTTTTATGATTCAAAAAAAGTAGATGAAAGCAAAATTTCAGAAGCATTTGTAAAACATGTGAAGTGGAATAAAAATCTTCCTTTTCCCTACGTAATAAAATCTTCGGAAAAACTTTTGAGAAAAATCGGGGAAGGAATGCAAAAGGGAATTACTGCAACTGCTCCTGGATTTTTTGCTCCTCAGGGAAGAGAATTGCGTCTATCTGCTTCTGTTAAAAATCTTGAAAAGAATTTTTCTTCTTTCGTATATAAAAATAATCGCATCGTGAATTTTGAAATGGAAACTTCCGCACTCTATGGATTATCAAAACTTTTAGGGCATAATGCCTGCACTGTTTGCGTGATTGTAGGGAACAGAATTACAAAAAACTTTTCCAAAGATTATCATCCTGCAATGACGTTTCTTATTAAAACGGTTCTGGAGCGATTAACTGCATAGTGTTAACATCTTTCACTTTTCCTTTTCGAAGATTTAATTTTTGAGCGGAACTTTGTAAAAAAGTTCGTATGGTTTTCTATGGATAAAAAAGAACTGAACGCTCTGTTGAGTTTGCTCGATGACCCCGACAAAGACGTCTTCCTTCATGTAAGAGAAAAATTTTTATCTCTGGGAGAACAAGCCATTCCAATGCTGGAAGGCGCATGGGAACAGTCCTTCGATACTTCACTTCAGACACGGATTGAAAACATCATTCACAATATTCAATTTAATACCACCGCGCAGGCACTGAAAGAATGGGCAGCAACTCCGGAACAAAATCTTTTGGCAGGCGCTCTTCTCATAGCAAAATATCAGTATCCTGATTTGAATGAACAAAAAATCAAAAAGCAAATTCAACAAATCCGGCAGGATGTTTGGCTTGAATTAAATGATAAGTTAACCGCGCTGGAGCAAGTAAAAATCATTAACCATATTTTATTTGATGTGCATAACTTCAGCGGAAACACGCAGAACTATCATGCTCCGCAAAACTCTTATATAAACAATGTGCTCGAAAGTAAAAAAGGAAATCCGCTTTCACTTTCTGTAGTTTATTTAATAGTGGCACAGGATTTAAAAATTCCCATCTATGGCGTGAACCTTCCTGAACATTTCGTTCTCTGCTATAAAGATGTGCATCAGTTGATGCTCGTGAAAACAAAACGCGACCAGGAAATGATTGAGCAGGGAATTTTATTTTACATTAATCCGTTCAGTAAAGGCGCTGTATTCGGCAAAAAGCAGTTAGAGATTTACCTGAAGAAAATGAATCTTGAACCACAATCTGAACATTACCAGCCGTGCACCAATCTGGAAATGATAAAACGATTGCTGAGAAATCTTGTTTTCTCCTATAAGAAATTAGGATATGCGGAAAAGCAGGATGAACTTCAGAAACTTCTTGACGCCATCAGTTGAGAATTTTTCCTCCTGAAAAAATAATCACATCAGTTGTTTTTTGTATTCGAAAGAAGAGAATTAAAAAAGGCGAAGAAAACAACTCCCGCCTGGGTATTTAGCATGGATTCAAATAAAAAATTTATTATGATTAATAAAATAAAACTAATAGTAAAAATATTTTTTCCGTATGTACTGGAATAAAAGGGAATAAAAATCATCATCAATAATGAAACTTCACCCAAAATACCGAGTGTTGCAAAAGTCTCAATGAATTGATTGTGCGGATTTAGATTCTCTTCTATCGCCAAAGTATTTTTTTTTTCCTGATACTTTTTTATAAGTTCTTGTTTTATATCTCCAGTGCCAATGCCAAATAAAAAATTTCCTCTTATCAGTTCCAGCGATTCTTTAATAATAAAATATCGTACCACAACATTTTCTCTTGAAGAAACATTGACGGAATCCAGGGGTGTTTTTAAAAACTCAATTACAGGAGCAAACCTCGGAAATTTATTCAGGGTATAAATTGTTCCGCAAAAAATTACAGTTGCAAAAACAAAAAAAAGAATTACTCTTTTATACAAGATAAAATAATAAGAAATGATTGTTCCCGTAACAATGATAACCGCTGCAATTCCCGTTCGAGAACCGAGATTAAATACATAAGCAAGTAAAACAAGAATAAAAATTACCGAGAACCATTTTTTTGAAAAACTCTTTTGCAAAAAATTTTTATATGATTCGGATTTTACTTTATAAAACCGAAAATAAATTATAATACAAATAGAAAAAATTGCATACATGGATGCATAAGAAGGATGAAGGAACAAAGTAAAATTTGAATAATAAAAATAATCCACATTATATCGCAAAGACCAATAGATATTAAAAATAAAACATGACAGCGCAGCAACAATATTTCCAAGAACGAATGCAAAAAATATTATTCGATGGTTTTTCTGAAAATTTTCTTTGTCGGAAAGTATAAGAATAGGAAACAGCAACAACGAAAATTTTACTTCCAAATCAAAAAGTCCTTCGGAAATATTTTCTGTATAAATCATTCCTATTACATGCAATAAGTAAAAAAATATCAGAAGAAAAAAAATACGGGAGCGGATAAGAGAAATTATTTTTTCTTTTACGTTACCATCAAAAAGCCACAACAAAACCCAAATTACAATAAGAGGTGGAATAATTTTTTCGGAAAGAGGAAGAAAAAAAATTATGAGCAGAACTACATATAAAAGAATCTTATTTAGAGAAGAGCAATTAGCCAAATTAATATTCAGCAAACTCATTGTAAATTTTTAGAAAATAAATCTTTCACGAGTTTCAGCGTTTCCATTTTTTTGCAGAAAGCAAAACGAACGTGGTTGGTGTGGCTGATCTTTTTTGAGTAGAATGAAAAGCCCGGAACGGTTGCTACACGTGTTTTCTGAATTAGTTTCCGGCAAAAATCAAAATCAGTCTTCGCTTTCATTTTCTTGTTCAGGTTGCTCACATCGGCAATCATATAATAGGCGCCTTTGGGAAGAATAGGTTTGAAGTCGTACTGGAGTAGTGTATCGTATAAAAACTTTCTTGCCTCGTTATAATGCTGCCGAAGGTTGTGATAATAGGTTGCGGGAAAATTCATTGCTTCAACGGCAGCATGTTGTAATGGAGTAGGAGCACCTACGGTCATAAAATCATGCACTTTCCGGATTCGCTTCGTTATTTTTTCATTCGCAATTGCCCAGCCCACGCGCCATCCGGTTACAGAATAAGTTTTCGAAATGGAGTTGATTGTAATTGTCCTGTCTTTCATTCCTGGCAAAGAAGCAAGCGAAATATGTTTTTCTCCATCGTATAAAATATGCTCGTAGATTTCATCGGTGATTGCGTAAGTGTTCCACTTGTTGCAGAGTTCAGCAATAAATTTCAATTCCTCTTCAGAAAAAACTTTTCCGGTAGGATTATTGGGTGTATTGATTACAATTGCTTTTGTCCGTTTGTTAAATGCTTTGGCAAGTTCTTTTTTATCAAAACTCCAGTCGGGCGAATGAAGCGTTACATAGCGCGGTGTGGCTCCGGATAAAATTCCATCCGGTCCATAATTTTCGTAGAAAGGTTCAAAAATTATTATTTCATCTCCGGGATTAATAATGGCGCGCAATGAAGCAAGCATCGCTTCGGTTGCTCCGCAGGTTACTGTTATATCCGTATCGGGATTGCATTTTATTTTGTTGTAACTCCAGGCTTTTTTGCTGATGGCTTCTCTTAATTCCGGCTCTCCGAATGTTACAGGATATTGATTGAAATTATTTTTAATGGCATGAATTGCCGCCTGTTTTATTTCTTCCGAAGCATCAAAATCAGGAAAGCCCTGCGAAAGATTAATTCCATTCATTGAATCGCTGATGCGCGTCATTTCGCGGATTACCGATTCGGTAAATGTTTCTGTTATGCGGGAAAGTTCTTTCATGCGAATATTGCGAATGAGAAAATTATTTTTTATAAAAACTTCTCACAACTTTTATTACATAATCCACTTCGTGATCATCTATTTCTACGCACATGGGCAACGAACAAACTTCGCGGCTCAATGCTTCTGTTTCGGGGAATCCGAGGTCTTTCAAGTTTAAACCTTCGTGCGTGTAATAGGGCTTGCGGAATTGAGTGAGCACTTCCACTCCGTTTTTTTTCATGTATTCAGAAAATTTATTTCCTTCTTTTGCTCTCAGCGTGTAATTCTGATAGGCATGGTCAAATTCTTTTTTATCATAATGCGGCAATAAAAGATTCGGCAAATCAGAAAATGCTTTTTTATATTTGTCAGCAATAGATTTTCTTCGCTTAATCCATTTTCTCATATAGCGTAACTTGACATCTAAAAATGCTGCTTGTAAATTATCAAGCAGGCAAGTAAATCCATGTCCGTGATATTCTCCGGTTTCTCTTTCTTCACCGTTAAACCGCATTCTTCGTGCATAGATAGCAACCTCTTCATCGTTGGTTGTAATAGCTCCACCATCTCCGTATCCGCCTAAAATTTTGAAAGGATAAAAACTAAAACATCCGGTAAGTCCCCATGCGCCTGCGCCTTTTCCATTAATGCTTGCGCCCAAACTCTGGCAGGCATCTTCAACAACTTTCAAATTATATTTTCCGGCAATCTTCATTACCGCGGGCATATCTGCCATCCATCCGCTGAGGTGAACGGGCATGATTGCTTTTGTTTTTTTTGTAATTGCTTTTTCGATTTTTGAAACATCAATGTTAAAATCTTTTGTTACATCCACAAGAACCGGAGCTGCACCAACATTCACAATAGCCGAACAGGATGCCACGAATGTATGTGCAGGAACAATCACTTCGTCTCCCATTCCAACTCCGGCAGCTCGCAGAGAAAGATGAAGCGCATCGTATCCGCTGTTCACTCCAACGGCATATTTTGTTCCGACAAACTTTGCAAGATTTTTTTCAAAACTTTTTAAATGCTCTCTGTCTATCAAATCACCTTTTGACATTACTTTGAAATAAACAGCATCAAGTTCGGGTTTCAATGCTTGATATAATTTTCCCGGATTTACAAATCGAACCTTCATAATTTATTATTGATTTAATTTGCGATTACCTTATCAGAACAAAAATTTTTCACACGACTTACTATTTTTTCTGCATTGATATAATATGCCTGTTCCAGCGAATTACTTGCCGCTGCCGGTGCATCCGGAATATTTATTCTTGTTATTGATTTTCCTTCGAGCGATGTTTTTTCAGCAAGAAGTGCAACCACTTCTGCTGAGAACCCGCAAAACTTCCATGCGCTGTCAATGATTGCTATTCTTTGTGTTTTCTCAACCGAGTCGAAAATTATTTTTTCATCCAGCGGCTTCAGCGTTCTTATATCAATCACTTCAGCATCTATTCCTTCGAGGGCGAGCGTTTCTGCGGCTTTCAAAGTTTCCTGCGCGAGATGCGAAAACGAAACAAGAGTAATGTCTTTTCCTTTTCTTCTGATGATCCCTTTTCCGAGAGGAATTTCATACATTTTTTCCGGAACGCTTTCTTCAAAACCATATAAACTTCTGTTGTCAATAAACACAACGGGATTCGGGTCATTGATTGCTGCAATCAACATGCCTTTTACATCATAAGGAGTGGAAGGAGCAATCACTTTCAATCCGGGAACATGCGCAAAAATTGTGTGCAGCGCTTGTGAGTGTTGCGCTGCCTGTTCGCCACCGCCATTCACAATCAGCCAGAAAACCACAGGCACATTTGACGCGCCACCGCTCATGTAATGCCAGTTGGCAGCTTCATTGATGATGGGGTCAAGAGCATAAACGGCAAAATCGGTTCGCGGATGAACTACAATTGTTTTCATTCCGGCAATTGCAGCGCCCACTGCGGCTCCGGTAGTTGCATTTTCTGAAACGGGTGTGTCAAGTACGCGCGCTTCGCCAAACTTCTCCAACAAATCCTTGCAGGTGTTCCCAACATACCACGGACTCATCACCCCTTGCCCTATGAGCATTACGGAAGGATCGCTCTCCAGCATTTGCGTAAGTGCTTCGTTGATGGCGAGAGCGAAATTTAATTTTCTTTCTTTATTTAAAGACATATTCTAAAACTTCATTTGCCAGTGGCCTCGCGCTGTTTTGAGCGAAGGTGTGGGCTTGGTTAATTTCATTATTTACTTCCTGAATGATTTGATTAATTTTATTCTGCGATAAAACTTTTTTTGAAATCAGATATTTAGCAAACCGCAAAACCGGGTCACGCTTTTTCCATTTCTCCACTTCGCTCAGCGGACGGATTTCTGTGTGAGAGCCCTGTATGTTATCATCAGGACCGACATGTCCTCTTAAGCGATAAGTAAAAAATTCAATAAACACCGGGCCTTTTCCACTTCTGCAATAGTCAACTGCTTTTTTTGAAACTTCATAAACTTTCAGCACATCATTGCCATCAGACGAAAATGATTTTATTCCGAAGGGAGAGGCAATCTTTGCAATCTTCTGAGGCGGCCTTATTTTTTTCACGGTCATGTGCGTGGAGTATAAATTGTTTTCGCAAACAAAAATGATGGGCAATTTATAAAGTGAAGCAAAGTTCAGTGATTCGTAAAGCACTCCTTCTCCTGTGGCGCCATCTCCAAAAAAACTGAGGGTGACTCGTTTGTCTTTTCTCACTTTGGAAGCCATTGCTGCGCCAACTGCAAGTGAAATAGTTCCTGCCACTATGGGAACAATTCCCATTACGCCATTCTCAGGAGAAATGAGATGCATGGAACCTCCCCGTCCTTTCGCACAGCCGGTTTCGCGGCAATAAATTTCTGCAATCATTTTTTTCAGGTCACCGCCTTTCGCCAGGTAGTGTCCGTGCGAACGGTGATTTCCGAAAACATAATCTTCTCTGGTAAGATGCGTGCACATTCCTGTTGCGACTGCTTCCTGCCCGGTATAAAGATGCACGGGGCAGCGAACGGTTCCATTCATAATCGGTTCCACCAAACTTTCTTCGGTGTAACGGATTTTCACCATCATGTGGTATAACTGCTCAAGTAATGTGGAAGAATATTTCATCTGGAATTTTATTTCGCACTTTCCGATTTTGAGAAAATAGTTTTAATAGTAAGAAATATTATTTTCATGTCAGTAAAAAAATTCTGCTCGCGAATATACTTTAATTGCAGATTGATTTTATGGGGGCGAATTTTTTCCATATATGTTTTATCGGCATCATCGCTTCCTTCAAGTATGGCGGCTTCATCGGAATTCCATACAGATGCAAAATCAGTAATGCCGGGCTTCACAGATAAAATCGCTTTTTCTTTTTCGTTAAACATATCGGTAAAGTATTTTACTTCCGGGCGGGGACCCACAATGCTCATTTCTCCTATGAAAACATTGAGTAACTGTGGCAACTCATCCAGTTTATATTTTCTTAAAAACTTTCCGATTGGTGTTAAACGCGAATCGGTTTTAGTTGTTGAAGACGGCCCGAGTTTATCTGCGTTTACAACCATTGAACGGAATTTATACATAGTGAATAATTTTCCATTCAATCCCACTCGTGGCGCCATGTAAAAAACAGACCCTCTATCATGAAGTTTAATCAGCAAAGCGGTAATTAAAAGAAACGGGGAAAAAATTATCAGAGCGAAAAGCGAAGAAAAAAAATCAAAGGTTCGTTTGAGCATAACTAAAATTCATTTTTTCCCAACCGCATATAATATTTTGAAAGCAATAACCTTTTCAGAAGAATTTAATTTTTCCGGCATTCTGTATTCTCCAATTCCCTCGTGAATTCCATCCGGCAAAGAAAAGGTTTTTCCTATAAATATCCTCTTCAAATATGCCCGAAGTTTTAAACTGCCGGGAATTAAATCAAACTTTACTGCCATTCTTTTAAGCAAAGAAAATACACTTGCCTTAAAACCCTGCTCAACTTCAAAAGCGCCAAAGGTTTGAACAGAAGAAAATTTTTCGCTGATTAATTCATGCAATTCTTTTGATGAAAAATATTTATGCGTAAAAGGTGAAGGATGAAAATCTTTCCATTCTCGGTTAACTGTTCCGATAATTAAAGTGCCATCATTACGCAATATCCTCCAACTTTCATCTACAAACTTCCGGGGATTTTGCAAATAATAAATTGCTTCATAAAGTAAAACCACATCGCAACTATTATCGGGATAAGGCAATTGATGCGCATCAATTTTCTGAATTTTTATTTTCGGATTAGTGCTGTATTGTTTCTGTGCAATAGAAATATTTTTTTCATCAATATCTCCGGCAGAAACTTCATTTGAAAATGAAGAAAGATATCCCAAACCAATTCCACTTCCGCAGGCCACTTCCACCACATCTTTGCCTTTGCAAAATTGTTTTGCAAAATGATAGCGATGATAAATTCTCTCAAGCTGTTCCTGTGTTGCCTGCAATCCGGGTGCTTCGGTAATTTGGGAAAAGTCGGGATGATTCATTGTTTATATTTTTCAGCAATTAATTCAACGTGCTTTGCATATTCATCGTAAATTTTTTCCGCATCAAATTTTTCTTCAAATATTTTTTTTGTATTGACTAACATTTTTCTGTAAAGGTCTTGATCTTTGTATAACTTCAAGATGCAGTTTGTAAGTGCAGTTACATCATTTGGCAGGTAAAAATATCCAATTTGATGTTCTTCTATACTATTTTTCAAATCACCATGAAATGAAGTGATGACGGGTAAGCCGGCAGAGAGATAAGAAAAAACTTTATTCGGAAAAGCATCTCTGATTTTTTTTGCAGGAGCAACTCCGATTTTAGAAATTTTCAGGAGTTCGTTGATTTCATTCTCATTTAGCCATCCGGGAAAAGTAACATTGTTTAAATCTTTTGTCTTTTTTTTTATTTCATGTAACAATTCGCCATCTCCCGCAAGAAGAAAATGTATTTTTTCGTTTTGTAATTTTTTTGCACACACAATTAAAATTGCAGGGTCGTTGTTTTCTACAAATGTTCCTATAAATGTTACAACAAATTTATCTTTCAATTTTTCTGAAAAACTCAAATTAATATTTTTGTTTTCATTAACTATTTTTTTTCCGCCAAGATAAAATACTTTATCATTTTCTGTTTGTTTTCTTCCTGCATATTTTAATCCCCATTGCAGAAGCGAATCCATCATTGATACGAGTGAATCGGCATAGTGCATTGTTTTTTTCACCATGGCAAAATCATTAAACAAAAAAAACCATGTGAACGGTCGCAGAACTGACGGTGCATAATTTACAAACAAATCGGGCCACTCATCTCTTACATCTACAATAACCGGAATATTATTTTTTTTTGCGAACATTACTGCTTGGTAAGCCAAATCATGAGCAGGCATGGAAACAATCATAGCATCGGGTTTTGTTTTTTGTAGAGCGAATTTTTTAAAATTCCGGGCGATGATCCGGTGGTCAATAAAACGAGATAAAGAAATATTTTTTTTATATCCTATTCCTTTCAATGCAAAAATTTCATACCCATTTTTAATTTCAACCACCGAATCATTTTGGGCAACCCATTTTTTTTTCACATGGTCAAAAGCACTTGCCCACCACAAAACGGTATGCCCTCGTTCAATGAGTTTATCTGCGAGCAATGCAGTCCTCATTTTTTTTACTGAAGAATCTAACGGAAGCGGTTCACCGATTTGTACGAGCCAGATGTGCATGAAGAAATTAATTAGGAACCTACTTTATTCATTTTTGAGACTATAAAAAGAAATACAAGCGGAATAAGTAAAGCATCAATTAATAGTGATTTGTATCCTTCAATTCCAGCGCGGATAAGAGTTGGAATGGCAGCTGTTATGAGGAAGAAGGGGAATAATTTTAATATGGCAAACTTACTGTTTCCTAAAGGAGAAAAAATTTTTTTATACGTCCATCCCCAAAGAAATCCAAAAAAAATAGCACCAATAATTATCCCCGGCAACCCGAAATTTAGGTACCAGCCCGCAGCATGATGAATTGTATAACCCTGACCTTCCATTGCACCAACAGAAGTCGCATAGTAATTATAAATATCGTCAGGCCTACCCGTCCAAAAAATTTTTGGCACTGTAGATGCAAATAAGCTGATTAATGAAAAGCCGCCAGCAATCGGCACATGATAATATAATATGCCATAAAGGGAAAGATGTGCTCCCATCATTTCGTTACTAAAAATAACATCAGAAAATGCCAATGAAATTAATTGAGGATTTATATTAGAAAAAATTTCCATAAGCGAATATTGTCTTAAAACATTAATGCTTCCAAGCATAAGTATTCCAAGAAATACTCCAAATACTATTAATGATTTTTTAACTTGCTTTTCACTTTCAAGATAAATCAAACCGGATGCTGCAATAGCGACAAAGAACTCGTGTTTATTTCCAAGAATTGTCAGATAAAATATCCAGCAAACAAGAGTGAAAAAATATAATATCCAAATGCGCGGTGATATTTTTTTTGTATCAAAAAACTTATTGTCACGCATAAATAGAGTAGTGAATCCTATTACGATGGGGATAATTGCCCGGTTTAAAAGTTGGTGCAACGTAAATAAATTTGTTTCGGTTGATGTTCTGGCGATGTGATATGCGCTTTCTCCGCTTTGAAGCATCGTCCTAAGAGCTCCCGAAACAAGCGCAGCACTTGCTAACATGCAAATAAACGATCCTGCAATTAAATAATAATGATTAATCTTAATTACAAAGTTTGCATAATGGGGTTTATTTTTATTGCAGGGAACTATTGAAAGAATTGTTAATTCTATAATCACAATAAATAAAGAATACATTAGAAGAGTATTAAAATAGTATTGATCTAACTCCACGTTAAACATTTTTAGCATTAAATAATAATAATGTAGTCCGAAACTTGCACCTTTTTCAAGATTCATTTTATCATACACTATAAACCATGCTCCATAAAGAGAAAAAAAATACAAAAGTAAAATGCCAATGGGAAATGCAAGAGATTTCGTTCTGATAAAAATAAAAAAGCCCAATAAAAAAATAATAATTGTAGAAAGCGTTAACAGCAAATAAAAATCCATTTTGAATTATTGAATAATTTCAGAATATATTTTTTTTATCTTTTTTGCAATTTCTTTATCAGAATAGTTTTCCAGTTTTGTTCGTCCGTTTGAATTTTGATTCAAGTAAAGAATTTCACTTACTGCATTTGAGATTTGATTAAGGTCTCGGCTTACAATTTTTGAAGGATATATTCCATCTAATTGTTCTTCCACATCTCCCGCATCAACACTCACCACGGGCAAATTACACATTAAAGATTCTTTTACAATGGTTGGGCTTCCTTCCGAATCGCTTGTTAATAATAAACAATCGGCAGCATTCATATAAAATGGAATTTTATCGTATGCAACATTTCCATCTAAAATCTCCATTCTTGCTTCAGGAATATTTTTTTTCACTGCTTGAAAAACTTCTCTTGCAATATCAATTCTTTTTATCTCCGGATTTTTTCCTGCATTAAATAAAATAATTTTTTCAAAAGATGAAATATTTAATTTTTGTCTTGCCTCATTTTTGGGAACCGGATAAAAAAAATCTGTATTAACTCCCACAGGAATTATGGCGGCAATTTTTTTAGACCACCAAAGTTTTTCTTTTATTTTTTTTGAAACGCAGATGATTCTTGTGGCTGATAAGGACGAAATTTGAGACAGTGTCCGACCGATTAAATCTCTCCAGAACCCATCCACCTTTGCTGTATTATTTATGTCACTTCCGTGAAAAGTGATTACTAAAGGCAATCGTAAAAAAAATGCGCAAAGGGCGGAAAAAAAAGAACATACTGTTCCGTAATGCGCATGAATAATATGCGTATTAAATTTTTTAGACACAGAGAAGAATTTGAAAAAATCTTTAAGCAACAAAAGTGGATTTAATCTTGAATTAAGAAAAAATATTTCGGCTGTTATTCCGGCTTCTATTAAACTTTGAATCTGCTGGCGAGCAAAAATCATCCCGTTACCCGATTTTGTTCTGGGCACAATATACAAAATTCTCATATCATTTTCACGATTCATTAACTATGGGATAAGTTCTTTTCGAATTCATTTTTCTGAAAATCTTTGTGATTTCCCATAGCGTAAAAATTCCAAGTATGGAAATTGAAATTACAAATGCAATTAATGTAAATATATATCCTGTTTTAAAAACAAATTGACCAGCAGCCGACAGGATACAAAAAGCAAGCAAAGCCAAAATCTGATTAACTGCATTAATACCCCGGTGGTAATAAGCATCAATAACGCCCCGCATAGTAACAAAAATCACCATAAAGATTCCACCGGCAAGAATTATTCTTAAAGAAAAAGAAACGGAGTCAACATAATTACTTCCCAGATAATAATGAATGATTGTGTCTATAAAAATTTCTAAAAAAATAATTATTGCCAGCGAAGACACAACAGCCCATTTTAAAATTTTCATAATGTACGATTTTAACAATTCAATATTTCCTGAAGCCAAAAGTTTTCCGGCATGCGGTAAAATGAGAATGGAAACAGGCGAATAAAAAGTTGACAGCATATTTATCATCGTAATTGAAAAAGCCACATATCCGCCTTCCTTTATTCCATAAAAATAAGTAGTAATGGAAGCGGGAATTAAAAATAAGACAGCCATTGAAATATCACCCGGAACTCTCTGGACACCATAAAAAAATAATTGCCTGGAACAAGATAATAATTGTAGAACATTTGGGCGAATATTCATCAGCACAAATAATAATACAATTCCGGAAACGGAACAAAGCAGTATTCCATTAATCAGGATAACTTTATCAACGCTGTTGTTAAAAAATGAAACAAGAGGTACTATTCCCAAATTAATTATCTGGAGAGCATTTGCATGCATCATTTTTAATTTACCTCGAAAAAAACTATAGCAATAACTATGAATTAAAATACCAAGCACATAAATCAAAAGAGGAATTATTAAATTTTGAAATGATTCATTGCCGAAAAAAAGAATAGATAAATCGGGTTTATATAACAGCGACAAGATTGCAAAAAATAAAAAAGATAACCCGAGAATTATCAAACCGGAAAATGCAAAACTATCTTTCAACGTAGAATCTTTTTCTTCGGAAAGCGAAATAAATCTGGGCAACGCTACTGCTAATCCTATGAGTAAAACCGGCTGAACAAATGAAATAACTCTTCTGAATAAAGCATAAACAGCAAAATTTTCTTCTGAAAAATTAAGGGCAGATAATTTATAAACTCCAACTCCTGCTGCTAAAGTAATTGCTTCGGAAACATAGGTAACAAGCAAATCCTTTTTCATAAGTTCCGAAGAAATTTTTATAAAGAACTATGAAGTCGATTTAAAAAATTCGGATATATAAGCCAGAACTGCTCCCAGTAAAAATCCTGTTAGAGTAAATAAAAATATTATAATGTATTTCGGAGATTTATAAGTGTTTTCAGAAATAAATGGGCCGGCAATTATTTCATACCCTCTCAAAGATTCATTTTCATATTCCGATTGTATTTTTAATTTCTGAAGTTTGATGAGCGCTTCAATAGCATCGTATTTTAATTCTTTAATGTCAGTTTCCTTAATTTTCTGGATTAGAGGAGAAACGAAATCAATCATTTTTTTATTTTTCTTATTATTCTCTGATAAAAGTTTTAGTACCAATGGTTGGGTATTGATGTATTTAATTAACGTGGTATTTAATGCATCAGTTATTGAAGTGTCGGTTGTTTGAATCAGCACTTCATATGCGAAATCTTCCCGTTTGGTAAAAGAAAGGGTTGCATTAATGTTTTTATTATAAAAAATGGAAGTTGAATCAACTCTGCTTCGTTCGGGAAATGCAGTAATAATTTCTTTCAATTCTGAAAAAGCATATCCTTTTCCTTTTGGGAAATTACTTTTTATAAAGTAATTCATCTTGAATAATTTTCCGGTGCTGTGGTTAACAGTTTTTGTATAATACAGTGATATAAAAAACATAATCAAAGCAGTGGCACTTATTGTTACAACGTACCTTTTTGAAGTCAATTTTACTATCAGATTTTTAAGCATAAAACTATTTTTTATTAGTCAGATGAAAAATATTTCATTTATTTGGAAAGTCAAATGTAAAAATAATTTGTTTCAGTTTTTATAAGCATACTAATACCACCAAATAAAGTTTCTTACTTCGCCACATTCACTGACCTTGTTTCTCTAATCACAGTCACTTTCACTTGCCCCGGATAAGTCATCTCAGTTTGAATTTTATTGGCAAGATTGAATGAAAGTTCTTCAGCCGCTTTATCAGAAATTTTTTCCGCTGAAACAAGTACACGCAATTCTCTTCCTGCCTGAATAGCATACGCTTTTTCAACTCCTGTTTGTGACATAGCCATGTTTTCCAAATCTTTCAGGCGCTGAATATATTGCTGATGTACTTCGCGCCTTGCACCGGGACGCGCTCCTGAAATTCCATCGCAGATTTGTACGATGGGCGAGTAGAGCGATGTCATTTCCACTTCATCGTGGTGCGCACCGATTGCATTGCAGATTTCCGGTTTCTCTTTTAATTTTTCTGCGAGTTTCATTCCTGCCACAGCGTGCGGAAGTTCGAGTTCTTCTTCAAAAACTTTTCCAATGTCGTGCAAAAGTCCTGCGCGCTTTGCGATTTTTGGATTGAGTCCGAATTCTGCCGCCATTACTGAACAAAGGTTCGCCACTTCACGCGAGTGCTGCAAAAGATTTTGTCCGTAAGAAGAACGGTACTTCATTCTTCCAACCAAGCGAATGAGTTCAGCAGGAAGTCCGTGAATTCCTAAATCAATTGCAGTACGTTTTCCGATTTCAATAATTTCTTCTTCAATTTGTTTTTTTGTTTTCTCCACAATTTCTTCAATGCGCGCGGGGTGGATTCTTCCATCGGCAACAAGGTGATGAAGCGAGAGGCGCGCAATTTCCCTGCGCACCGGGTCGAAGCAGGAAAGAAGAATTGCATCAGGCGTATCGTCCACAATAATTTCAACTCCGGTCAGAGATTCAAGCGTGCGGATGTTTCTTCCTTCGCGCCCGATGATTCTTCCCTTCATATCATCTCCTTCGATGTGAAAAACAGTCACGGAATTTTCTACAGCCGCTTCCGTAGGAATGCGCTGAATAGTTTGTATGATGATTTTCTTTGCTTCCTTGCTCGCGGTAAGTTTTGCTTCATCCATTTCATGCTTGATGAATGCCATGGCTTCGGTTTTCGCTTCGGCTTTTAACGATTCAATTAATTGCGCTTTCGCTTCTTCGCCTGAAATTCCAGCTACTGCTTCCAACTGCTGAATTTGTTTCTGCAATCCTTTATCGAGTTCAGATTTTTTCTTCTCGATAATTTCAAGTTGATTGTTCAGATTATTTTTTACCGTATCAAGTTCTCTTTCTTTCCGCTGAACCTGTTCGAGTTTCTGAGACATTTGTTGTTCTTTCTGTCTTGCCCGTTGCTCGAGCGCATTAATATTTTTATTTTTTTCATTCACAGCATGCTCATGGTCTGATTTCATCTGCAGAAATTTTTCTTTTGCCTGCAAAAGTTTTTCATTTTTAATTTTTTCGGCCTCCACTTCTGCTTCTTTTATTTTCAGTTGTCCTTTTTTTTGCAAACTGCCTTTCAGTAGTGTGTTTGCAATCAGGATTCCGATGAGAAGTCCGGCTATTGCTGCGCCTGCTATAAGTACTATCGTTATTGTGTCGAGATTCATAAAAATAGATTTGAGTGATATGTAAATAAAAATTCCCGCATTAATTCTTTTTCAGAACCAATACAGGAGAAATATTTTGAAATGCAGTTTACGCTTTCTCTAACTCTGCCGAAATAAATTTGTCCAGTTTTTCCAATCGCTCAATAGTTCCCTTATCATCTTTCTGAAGCGCATCTTTCGATTCCAGGTATTGCGGAACAAAATAAAGCGCAGTCATTGCGAGTAAATCGGTCCGGTCTTTTATGTCAAAGTTTTTTTCGAATTCAGAAACTTTTTCATTGATGAGTTTAACCGCTTTGCGAACGTTTTCTTCTTCATCACGTTCAATTGCCAGCGGGTAAATTCTTCCTGCCACCGAAACCTTTATGGACAATTTATCATTCATTATTTATTCAAAAGCGCAGTGCACTTGTCTACTTCCCGTATCAGTTCGTTGATTTTTAATTTTAGTTCGTGTGTGTTTTCGTTATTACCTGATATTGATTTTGAAAGTTTGAGGATTTTATTTTTGTCCTCCAACTCTTTTACTATTTGTTTTTGTTCTTCTATATTTTTTTTGAGTTCGTTATTGTTTTGTTTGAGTGCCGAAAGTTCTTTTGAAGTTTGGCGATGCAAATCTACTAACTTTTCTACTTTCTTTTCCAAGTTGGAAACTAAGGATTTAATATCGCTCATCTTTTCAAAAAATCTTTGTTCACAAAAATAACATTCAATTTGATTTGACAAGAATATTTATTGTTGTTTTGAACAAGAAATGAAAAAATCTTTCAGTTTTTATTATATTTATTTAACTGTATTTATGTTTCGGTTTTTTCTCCCTTTAGGGTCGGGGCTACTTTTTCTTTTTCTTTTTCTTCCTTTCAAATTAGGAAGCGCAATTATTTTTCAAGATTCTACTTTCCACAAACCTTCTCCGAAAAAATTTCCGCAGGGATATTTTGTTGAGCCCACCGATTCATCGCTGAAGATTGCAGGCAACTTCGGAGAAATCCGCCCGAATCATTTTCATGCCGGGCTTGATGTGAAAACAGGTGGAAGAGAAGGAACTTTTGTGCTTGCCGCTGCCGATGGATATGTTTCACGGATAAAAATTTCTGCGTTTGGCTATGGAAAATGTTTGTACATCACTCATCCGAATGGTTTTGTAACGGTGTATGCGCACTTGCAACGGCTCTATGGAAAACTTGCACAGTATCTCGAACTCGAGCAATACCGTTTGGAATCTTTTGAAGTGGATTTGACGGTTGATTCAACTTTGCTGAAAGTTAAGCAATGTGACACGATTGCGATTTCGGGAAACACAGGCGGTTCGCAGTCGCCACATTTGCATTTTGAAGTCAGAGATGCGGTAACAGAACATGCTTACAATCCTTTTCTCTTCGGGTATAAAATAGAAGATACGGTTCCGCCAAAGATTTCTCTTTTGAAAATTTATCCGGCAGATGATTCTTCTTCTATCAACGGAAAAAATGAAGCGAAGAAAATTTCTGTTGGAGGATGGCGGGGAAAATATCATATTGCTCCGCAAAAAATCACTGTGAACGGCAACATCGGCTTTGGAATTGAAACAACAGATTACTCCAATATAAAGGAAGCCGGAAAACTTGGCGCGTATTCAATCGAGATGGATATTGACGGGAAAAGAATTTATTATCACGAGTTGAATGAAATTGGCTTTGACGAATCGCGCTACATAAATTCTCATATTGATTATGCCGAAGAAGCGAAATCAAATAAAGAAATCCAGAAATGTTTTGTGGATGAAGCCAACAAACTTTCCATTTATCAATGCGCGGTGAATCATGGATTATTTTTGTTCAATGATTCTTCTTCTCACCAGGTAAAATTTATCGTGAAAGATTTTTTTCAGAATGCTTCAGGTTTGGAGTTCGGAGTCCGGAGTTCAGTGAAAAAAATCAAAACACTCCCAACTCCCAACTCCCAACTCCTGACTAAAATGAAGTGCAATGAAGAAAATAAATTTGAAACCAATGATATGAAGATTGATATTCCTCCCTGTTCACTCTATGAGAATATTGATTTCGATTATTCAATAAGCAAAGACACGTTGCCCGGAACTTTTTCTGCGGTGCATTCCATTCACTACAGCAATGTGCCGGTGCATTATGCTTACACGCTTTCCATTAAAACAAAACTTCTCCCCGAAAAACTTCAGAGCAAAGCAACTCTTGTTTTGCTCGATGGAAATAATAACAAGACAGACCAGAAAGGCGAATACAAAGACGGATGGGTGTCAACGCAGACAAAATATTTTGGAAGATATACTGTTACGCTCGATACAGTTCCTCCTTCTATAAAGCCATACAATATATATAATGGAAAGAATATGTCGAAGGCGAAAACGATTGCAGTGACTATTGGAGATAATCTGACTAATATAAAATCTTACCGCGCCACCATTGACGGAAAATGGATTCTCATGCAATACGAATATAAAAAAGGAATGCTGTTTTATGAATTTGATGAACGAATTTCAAAAGGGAAACATTTCATTGAAATTACTGTTGCCGATGGAAAAGACAATGCACGAACTTACAAGGCGGAGTTCACGAGATAAATTTTCCCTTCACTTAGTATTTCCGAAAACTCTTTTCAGTATATCGCTGATTCTCGCCACAGGGTCAGTGCGGATTTTCTTTTCTTCTCCCGCAATTAATTTGAAAAGCCCTTCGAGCGCTTTGGAAGTAATGTATTGTTCAAGATTGGGATTTTGCTTCTCCACTCCGGGCACTTTATTATAGGTAGTGATGATGGGATTCCAGTATTTTGTCACTTCCACTTTTTGAATGGCGTTTTTTATTATCGGAGTAAACTTCGCGGTGAGTTCTCCCGATGTTTTATCATTCAGGTATTGCGTGGCGGCATTATCAGCGCCATGAAGAATAGAAAATCCATCGGCAATGCTCATGCCTTTGATTGCATCCAGAAAAACAGGCGCTGCCTCCTTGCTTGCTTCTTCGGCAGCGCGGTTGATGCTCATTTCAAAATCCTGCACCTGCTTATGCATTCCCAAATCCTCCACCGTGTTTTTTATTTTTTGCGCTTCGGAGGGAAACGGAATAAAGATGAGCGGATTTTTGTAGAAGCCATCTGCTTTCGATGCCGATGCCGTGGAATTATTTGTTCCCACATTCAGCGCTTCGCGCAATCCCTGAATCACTTCGTCATTGGAGAGCGGCTTGCTGCCCGATTTTATCTGGTTGATTTCTTTGTTCGCATCATTGGCGGCTTTGTTCCAGTCAATCTGCCCCGTGGAAGCGCAGGAGAAAAAAAGAAATAAAAAAGAACTTGCGAGAATGTTTTTGAAAGTTTTCATAGATAACTATTTTGGTTTGCAATCAAACATACAAATATTCTGCCAAAGGTACGGATAACGAATCGGCTTCTGCTCTGCGAATAAATATCCGCTCGCTTCATTCGTAGATTCGTGGTGATTGGGTATCTGTACTTTTGTATTTTCGCAAAAAAAAGTCAAATGACGCAAATCAAATTCGGAACAGACGGCTGGCGTGCCATCATTGCAAAGGACTTCACCGTTGAAAATGTGGCGCGCGTGGCGGAAGGAACCGCCATCTGGCTTTCAAACTCGGTGGCTCATTCGCCCGATAAATCGCTGCGCGTGGTAGTGGGCTACGATTGCCGCTTTGGCGGAAAATTATTTTCTGAAACCACTGCAAAAATTCTCGCGCATTACGGAATAGAAGTTTTGCTCGCAAATGCTTCACCCCGCACCGAAGGTCGGGGAGGTTTTGTTTCCACTCCCATGGTTTCTTTCGGAACGGTGAAACATAAAGCAAACCTCGGAATCATTATCACTGCCAGCCACAACCCGCCATCGTACAACGGATATAAACTGAAAGGACCTTATGGCGGACCGCTTTTGCCCAAGCATGTTTCTGAAATTGAAAACCTCATTCCCGAAAAATGCTCGGTGAATGTTGATTCCATTTCTTTTCCTCACCCGATGATACATACCATTGACCTCGAAAATCTTTATTGCAAACAGGTGGAGAAGAACTTTGATTTGAAAGCAATCAAGAAATCAAAGATGGTACTCGCGTACGATGCCATGTTTGGCGCAGGGCAAAACGTAATGAAACGGATTCTGCCCGACACGATTATGCTTCACTGCGAAAACAATCCATCCTTCAACGGAACTGCGCCCGAGCCCATTGCAAAAAATCTTCTGGAGATTTCTTCCCTCATAAAAAAATCGAAGGGAAAAAATAAAATCTCTTGCGCCCTTGCCACCGATGGCGATGCCGACCGCCTCGGCTTGTTCGGCAGCAAAGGAAATTTTGTGGACTCGCATCACATCATTCTGCTGCTCATTCATTATCTCTGCAAATACAAAAAGATGCGCGGCAAGGTCTGCACCGCGTTTTCCACCACCGTGCGCATAAAAAAAATGTGCGCGCACTATAATCTTCCGCTCGATGTGGTGAAAATCGGATTCAAATATATCTGCGGAATCATGATTAAGGAAGACGTTCTGCTGGGCGGAGAAGAATCGGGCGGCATTGCCATTAAAGGGCATATTCCCGAGCGCGATGGAATCTGGATTGGGTTAACGCTCTGGGAATTCATGGCGAAGTCAAAAAAAACGCTCGAAGAATTAATTAAAGAGGTCTACGCTATTACCGGAAGTTTCGCCTTCGAGCGCGATGACTGGCATCTTGCGGAAGAACTGAAAAATAAAATTGTGGAGAACTGCAAACAGGGAAACTATTCCTCCTTCGGAAAATATAAAGTGGAAAGAACAGAAGACCTTGACGGCTGGAAATATTTTTTCAACGAAGAAGAATGGCTGATGATTCGCGCATCGGGCACAGAGCCGGTTCTCAGATTATACGCAGAGTCATCCACGCAGAAAAAAGCACTTGACATTCTGAAAGCAGCGAAGAAAACACTTCTGAAAGTCGCCTGATTAAATATGATTAAACACTTTTGCCTTTTCTTTTTTCTGCTTACTGCTTGCTTGCTGCCTTCCGCTGCATTCGCACAGGCGCCCAAATCTTTCTCTGCCGATTCGGTGAAGTTCCTCAGCGAAATGGACGACTGGTTTTCTTCCATCAAGGGAAAAGAAAAAGAAGGGCATGAGTTCATCAAGGAGCAGTTCAAGCCCTTCTGGTTCAGCGGCACGTTATCAGATGACAAGCGCATGTTTGTTTACAACACCAGCGCTGCCATGCTCAAAAAAAACATGCGCCCCTTTCCCGATTACTTCAATTTCTTCAGCGCCATCATGAACTTTTACAACGTGGCGAAGTTGCAGGAGAGCAGTTTTCAGTCGTGGCGCGAGAGTTTGGAAAAACTGCTGGCGAAAGGAAGCGGAACAAAACTTTCCGCCTTCCTCGATGCCTCCAACGGAATTTTCTCTTCCAACAAATTATACAAGTCATCCTCGGTGGAATGGTTCACCGGCAGCAACAACTACGATTTTCAGTTCGACTCGCTGCCGAAAATTATTTTCTCTTCCACCAACTTATACTGCGCGGTGAAAGCCGACACCGCCACCATTTTCGGAACAAGCGGAGTGTATTATCCCACCGAAAAAAAATGGGTGGGCAAGGGAGGAAAAGTTACCTGGACGCGCGCGGGCATTGACGATGCGCTCGTGTATGCCGAACTGAACAACTATACCATTCTCACCACCAAGCAAAGTTACTCAGCCGATTCGGTGGTGTTCACCAACAAAATTTATTTTCAGTCGCCCCTCCCCGGCACGCTCGAAGAAAAAGCGGTGCCCGATGCCACGCCCGAAAATTCCACCTATCCGCGCTTTGAGTCCTACAGCACGCGCTTCGAAATAAAAAACATTGCCAACGGATTAGTTGATTTCTCAGGCGGGTTTTCGCTGCGCGGAAGCAAGTTCATTGGTTCGGGAAGCAAAACCGGTGACGCCTCGCTTTTCTTCAAGCGCAACAACAAGCCATTAGTGAAAGCAACGAGCAAAACATTTATTTTCCGGCAGGACAGGATTACCAGCGATGATGCCGCCATCACCATGTATCTCGATAAGGACTCGGTGTACCATCCTTCCATCAAAGTGAAATTTGACATTGACAACAAATTCCTTGTTCTCATCCGCACACTCGAAGGAATTTCAAAAACGCCTTACTTCAACACGTTTCACAAAGTGGATATGTACGTGGAAGAAATTGACTGGAAACTTGATTCGGCAAAAATGGATTTCAAAACGCTCATTGGAAGTTCGCAGGGCATTGCCGATTTTGTTTCGGCAAATTATTTCCGCAACGAATTGTTTTATGAACTGCAGGGGCAAGACCCCGTGAATCCGCTCTATGCGCTGAAAGAATGCGGAGAGAAACTGAAGCGAAACACGTTCACCGGTGAAGAGTATGCAAGGTGCAGGCACGCAACTGCCGAAGCCATTCGCCCCTATCTTATTCCCATTGCCAACGGAGGATTCATCAGTTATAATCCGCAAACCGATGAAGTTGTTTTGCAGGAGCGGCTGTTCACTTTTCTGAAAGCCAAAGCAGGCACCACCGATTACGATGTAATCGGAATTCACTCGGATGTAAAAGGCGGTGCGGTGAATGCCGTGCTGAATCTTCTCAATTATGATTTGCGCATTTATGGCGTGTCGCAGATTGCCCTCAGCGATTCGCAGAACGTTGCCATTTATCCTTCGCGCAAAATGATTGTGCTGAAGAAAAACCGCGACTTTACTTTTGGCGGAGTGATGACGGCAGGAAAATTCACCTACTTCGGAAAAGATTATTATTTCAACTACGATAAATTCAAAGTGGACATTAACAGCGCGGATTCGCTCACGTTTACTGTGCGCAGGTTTACGCCCGATGGCTTTGGAAATTATTCCGAAGTGCGCGTGAAATCAGTCATTGAGCAGGTGCAGGGCGATTTGCTCATTGACCGCATTGACAACAAATCGGGAAGAAAAAGTTTGAAGAAATATCCCATCTTCAACTCCGCCAAAGAATCGTTTGTGTATTACGACAAGCGCGGCATTCAGCACGGAGTTTACAGGCGCGATAAGTTTTATTTCAAACTCGACCCCTACTCGCTCGATAGTTTGGGACGGTTCAGCACGCAGAGTTTGAAACTCACCGGACAACTGGCTTCCGCAGGAATTTTTCCCACCTTCCGCGATACGCTTTCCGTTCAGCAGGATTATTCGCTCGGCTTCATCCGCCCCACGCCTGCCGGAGGTTTTCCGGTTTACAACAATGCCGGAAAATTCAACAACAAGATTCGCCTCAGCAACGATGGCTTGCGCGGAGACGGCACCATAGATTTTCTCACGTCCACTTCCGTTTCAAACGATTTTATTTTCTTTCCCGACTCCACCAACGGAACCGCGCAGAAGTTTGAAGTGCGCGAAGTGGCGAAGGGAAGCGGCAAAACGGAATATCCCCCCGTGAAAGGCGACACGGTGTATGTGCACTGGAAACCCAAACAGGATGTGCTGCAGGTATTTTCTCAACTCAAGCCGCTCGATTTGTACAGCGGGCAGTCGCAAATGAAAGGGCGGCTCGATTACTCTCCCAAAGCGCTCACCGGAAACGGCAAACTGGATTTCTCCGGAGCCACCATGTCTGCCTCGCTCATGAAATTTCAGAACAAGAAAGTGTTGTCTGATTCCGCCAACTTCAGTTTGAAAGCGCTCGAGACCGCGCAGTTTGCTTTTGCCACCAAGAACGTGAATGCCGTAATTGATTTTGAAAAGCGCACGGGCGATTTTGCTGCCAACGGAAAAGGAACAGTGGTGGAATTTCCCGTGAACCAGTACATCTGCTACATGGATAATTTCAAATGGTACATGGATAAAGGCGACATTGAACTTTCTTCGCGCGATGCCAACAAGCCGAAAGATGCCCGCCAGTTGGAACTTTCGGGACCTGAATTTATTTCCACCAATCCCAAGCAGGATTCGCTGCGCTTCAACGCGCCCAAGGCGAAATTTGATTTCCGCAAGTATATTATTTCGGCAGAAGATGTGGCGTGGATTAACGTGGCGGATGCAAAAATTTATCCCGACAGCGGAAGCGTTACCATTCTGAAAGATGCCGAAATGAAAACGCTCAGCAATTCAAAAATTGTGGCGAACAGCATCACCGCTTACCATACCATTTACAAGGCAAACACCAATGTCTTCGGCAAGAAAAGTTACGCCTCTTCGGGCTGGTATGATTACACGGATGAAATGAAAAACAAGCAACCCATTTATTTCGCCAACATAAAAGTGGATACCACGTACCAGACCATTGCCGAAGCCGAAATAAAAGACACCACGCACTTCATGCTCAGCCCCAATTACGAGTTCAAAGGAAAAGTGAACCTGGCTTCCAACAACCAGTTCCTTGTCTTCACCGGCTTAACAAAAATTTCTCATGCCTGCGCTGCCCTTGGAAACGGAAAAACCTGGTTTCAGTTTTCTGCGCAAATCAATCCTGAAAAAATTCTCATTCCCATTTCCGATAAATTACTCGATGAAAAAGACAAAGAACTCGGCTCGGGCGTAATCGTTGCGGCAGATACGAACGGAATTTATTCCGCGTTCCTCACCCATAAACTCCGCAAGACCGACCAGGATGTTCTCACCGCCACCGGATTTTTATTTTATGACAATGCCGCGAAAGAATACCGCATTGCTTCAAAAGAAAAACTCAACGAACTCACCCTAAACGGAAATTACCTGCGCCTGAACACCGATGCCTGCACCATTTACGGGGAAGGGAAAATGGGCGGGCTTGGATTGGATTTGGGGCAGGTGAAGATTGATGCCGTGGGAAATGTTTCGCACGATTTGAAATCCGATTCTGCCGAGTTTGAACTGATGATGGCAATAGATTTCTTCTTTGATAACGGGGCTCTCGATAAAATGGCAGACCTCATTACCGCCACTGAAAATCTTACGGGCGTGCCCGTGAGCGGCAATTACGAAAAGGGCTTGCACGAACTCCTCGGAAAAGAACGGGCCGATAAACTGATTGCCGAAGTGAACCTCTACGGCAAGTTCAAAAAATTCCCTGATGAACTGGAGCACACGCTCTTTATCACGCAACTGAATATGGAATGGAATAAAAAGAACAACGCCTATGTTTCAACAGGCGGTATCGGCATCGGCATCGTCCGCAAAAACCAAGTGAACAAAATGGTGGACGGAAAAATTGCCCTCTCGAAAAAACGCACCGGAGACATTCTCGATATTCTTCTGCAGGTGGATAAAAACAACTGGTATTATTTCCGCTACACCAAAGGATTGCTCACAGCCGTTTCGAGCGATAACAACTTCAACAAAGCCATTCAGGATTTGAAATCTGATAAGCGTTCGCTCAAAACCGAGCGCGGGCAAACCCCCTACGAGTTTTCCATTGGAAGCGAACAGCAGAAAAATTTATTTGAACGCAAGTTTAAGCAGAGTGAGGAATAAATACATTTGCTTTTAAAACCATTTACCATGACAAACCAAATAGACCAACTCTTTAACTCCGTAAAAGAGGAGCAAAAAAAGACAGACGAAGCCCAGCGGCAGGTATGGCGCAAACAAAATGCGTTTGTTGCTGATTTCAAAAACGCGCTTGCTCAAATCATTCACCCCGCCATGATTGATATTCTCAGCAACCTCCGGGGCAGGCATTGCCAGGCGCTCGCGCTCAAAAGGCGCAGGGACAAAAGCAGCGACCTGCCGCACATTAAACCCTTTGCCCAGCCGCCCGCAATAGATGTGAAAAGCAACCTGCTCTATAAGGATTATGAAAACTATTACATTGCCGCCCCCGAACTGGCGCAGGGAATCGCACTCATTATTACCGTGCTCGGCAACTATGCCCTGCAGCAAATATCCGTGATTGCCGAATATGTGAATGACCGCGAGGACAAGCCGCCCCGCTCACTGAAAAAAACGGAGCAGCAATTTTCCCTCGCGCAAATCACTCCCGAACTTTTCAATTCCTTAGTGGCAGAAAAAATAAAAGAAATGATTTCCATAAAGCAGCAGCAGGCAAATCAAAACAATGACCTTGCGGAAAAAAATGAAAGTGAGAAAACGGAAAAGTGAGAAAACGGGAAAACGGGTAGGTGAGCGAATCTCACTTTCTCACTCTCTCACTTTCCCGCTCTCTTTCTTTAAGTTCAGAACTGCTGTCTGTTTATGTGCGGAAAGGAAAGCAGGAAACAAGAGCAGGAAAGCATTATTCACAACAACGAACACACAAGACAAGACAAGTATATGTTCATTCACGGCAACCTGACCAAAGCGGATGACTAACAAAGCGAAACCGCCAACTAACTAATGAAAGTTGACAACCAACTAAGCGAAGCCATGCAATATGGAAGCGTCTTTGTAAATAAAGCAAGAAAAGCCATACACAAAGAAGGCGAAGCGGTACACAAACTAACCGAAGCGGTACACAAAGTATGCCTATTTGAAGAAAAAATGAAGAAAAGACACAAGTATCAAGTATCAAGTTTCAAGTTTCAAAAGAAAACCAAAATAAATAAAATGGTTAATGGAAAATGTTTAATGGCTAATGTAAATAAAATGGTTAATGGAAAATGTTTAATGGCTAATGTAAATAAAATGGTTAATGGAAAATGTTTAATGGCTAATGTGGTTTTTGTATTCACATTATCCATCATCCATTCTACATTATCCATTTCGCAAAATGCGAAGACCGATTCCCTCCTCTCCCTCCTAAAGAAAGACAAAGAGGATACGAATAAGGTGAACCACCTCAACGCCCTCGCTTTCGCTCTTTACTACACCAACCCCGATTCCACTATTCTCCTCGCCAAGCAGGCAATTCAAATATTAAGTTCCAAGTTCCAAGTATCAAGTTCCAAATTCCAAGGAAAAGAAATGGGACTTGGGACTTGGGACTTGAAACTTGGGACTTTGCTCGCCAACGCTTACGGCACTGCGGGTGTCGGCTATTGGGTGAAAGGCGATTATCCCAAGGCATTAGAAAATCATTTTGCTGCATTAAAAATTGATGAAGGTCTTGTAAACACGCTGCCTCATTCCTCTCCCCTTTGGGGAGAGGCAAGGAGAGGGGTCGCAACCCGTCTCGGCAACATCGGACTTGTCTATGCTGACCAAGCCGATTACCCCAAAGCCCTCGACTATTATTTCAGGGCATTGAAGATGGATGAAGAACTCGGGAATAAAAATGGAATTGCAAGACATCTCGGCAACATCGGAATTGTCTATAAGGAGCAAGCCGATTATCCCAAAGCCCTCGACTATTATTTCAGGAGAATGAAGTTGGATGAAGAATCAGGAAACAAAAGTAATATGGCAATCAATCTCGGCAACATCGGAATTGTCTATAAGGAGCAAGCTGAGTGTCAGCGAAGTCCCGATAGCGCAGCGTATCGGGACCGACTCTTCACTAAAGCCCTCGACTATTATTTCAGGGCATTGAAGATGCGGGAAGAACTCGGAGCAAAAAAATTAATTGCAAGCACTCTCGGCAACATCGGTGCGCTTTATTCCAAAACAGGAAAGTTCAGAGAAGCGGAGGAGTATCTGAAACATTCGGTCGCGCTCAGCGATACGCTTGGCGATTTGGAAGGAGTGAAAGAAGTTAATCAAAACCTCTCCCAACTTTACGATACGCTTGCGCAGTTGTCAGTTGGAAACTACAAACTACAAACCACAAACTACAAACTCTCTTTTCAGCATTACAAAAAATACATAGCCGCCCGCGATACCATCAACAGCGAGGAGAACCAGAAAAAACAAACCCGCACCGAAATGAATTACGAGTTTGAAAAGAAAGAAGCCGCCACAAAAGCAGAACAGGAAAAAAAGGATGCCGTTGCAGCAGCCGAAGCGCGCAAACAAAAAATAATACTGCTGTTTGTTGTTGGTGGTTTGTTGTTGGTCGTTGCATTCGCTGCGTTTATTCTCCGCGCCTACACGCAAATCAAAAAGAAAAACATTCTCATCAGCGAGCAGAAAAAGAAAATAGAAGAAAAGCAGGAAGAAATTCTTGCAAGCATCCGCTATGCCGCGCGCATTCAAAAGTGCATGATGCCAACGGAGAAGTGGATTGCAAAAGAAATTGCGCGGCTGAAAGCGAAAATGCCAAAGTAACAAATGAAAACCAAAATGC
>JACQAL010000068.1 GCA_016195025.1 Bacteroidota bacterium
TGCTTCTTATTTCTGGTAAAGGGAGAGAGCGGGCGCGGGCTTTGCCCGCGCCCGCTCTCTCCTCTCTAAACCGTGAACGCTGTCATTCCGAATGAAGCGAAGCGAAATGAGGAATCTCACTATACAAATCGTACAAAATGTCCAGTAGGTTAAAACAATTCTATGAAAATTTCAGAACACCTCGAAGGCAATGAACTTTGCCCGCTTCAGCAGGAAATTCTTTTTCTTCATCTCCACGAAATTAAAACCGGTGTTATATGGCGAGAACTCGGTTCCAACAGGCGCGATGTGGAAACCATCAACTCCCGGCTGAATGATATTTTTTGTCCGCATATACGCAGCATCGAAGCGGTGAAGGAAAAAGTTCGCGAATGCCCGGAATTGGTTGAACTGCTGCACAAAAACATGAACGGCAAGCATGCAAAACTTATTGCGCAATACGGTTCGGGCGGGCAGCCAGTTACATTCAGTAAAAAAGAATCGGATGGGAAAATTCATATCCTTATTCACCGCGGGTAGGTTCATATTACTTAGCCGGCTGCTGTTCCAGAATTTTCAGGATAAGTTTATTTTGATTTTCAAGATGAAGCAATATGGTTTCGATTTCGTGTTCGGCTTTTGTGTTCACCTCAAAGTCGGCTTCCGCGCGCGCTTCCGAATGGCGCGATTGCAGATTTTGCCCTACCATAATTAACGGCATCAAAAAAATTTGAATCATGTTTGACATAAACAACCAAAGCACAAATGCCGGATACGGGTCGAAGCGCATAGCAGCGGGCGCAAACATGTTCCAAGTCAGCCATACGAACGTCCAGATTAAAATAATGATGAAGAACCCCATGCTTCCCACATGGTCAGTAATCCATAAAGCAAGTTTATCCAGTTTGCTTAACTTATCTTTGTGTTCGATATTTACATTTCGAATTTTTTTATGAATTCTTTTTAGTTCTGACAGGGAGGTGGGTGTTTCCATGAGCGATTGTTTTTAAAATGATTTTAGTTTTCAAAATTACGTACCGAACGCAAATGTAATTATTACTGCAAAGAGATTATTTTGAAAATAGTGAGAACTATTCTTCGCTTTCACCTCCTTTCTTTTACCCTTCCTTGCTTAATTTCCTCCTGTACGACAACTGATAAATAACAGGAAGAATAAACAGCACCAGCGCCATGGCGGTAATCATTCCTCCCACAATAACAATGGCAAGCGGCTTTTGTGTTTGCGAACCAATGCCGGTGCTCATGGCGGTGGGAAGCAAACCAAAAATGGCAAGCAGCGCAGTCATCACTACCGGGCGCACGCGGGAGAGAGCGCCTTTTTTAATCGCTTCATGCAATGGCATTCGCGCGGAAAGATTCTGGCGGAATACTGAAACGAGAATGACTCCGTTCTGAATGCAGACACCGAAGAGCGCAACGAAACCGATTCCTGCGGAAATGTTAAAGTTAGTTCCCGTAAGCAGCAGCCCGAAAATTCCTCCCACCAGCGCGAAGGGAACGTTGAGAAGAATTATTGTTACATCGCGCCCGTTTCGGAAAGCAATAAAAAGAATAATGAAGATGATGACTAAACTAATGGGCACCACGATGGAAAGTTTTTTCATGGCGCGGATTTCACTTTCATATTCTCCGCTGAACTGAAGCGAATATCCTTTTGGCAGAGAAAGTTTGCCTAACTTTTCCTGCGCTTCGGCAACGGTGCCGCCCAAGTCCCTTCCGCGCACAGCAAACTGAACTGCGGTGAAGCGCCTGTTGTTGTCGCGGTAAATAAATGCGGGACCGCTTCTCAACTTTATGTCTGCAATTTCCTGCAGGGGAATATTGGTTCCCGAAGAAGTGGGCACCATCAAATCTTCTATTTCTGTTTCGCTCTTGCGGAAACGTTCCTGATAGCGAATCCGGATGTCAAACTTTTTTTCATTCTCATATAACTGCGAAGCGGCTTTTCCGCCAATCGCCATTTCAATTACAGAGTTTGCATCGGCAGTGCTTACACCGTAGAGCGCCATTTTTTCCTGGTTGAGAAGAATTCTTAATTCGGGCTGACCAGAGTTTTTAATGGGTGCTACATCTTCCATGCCCGGAACCTTGCTCACTACATCGTAAACTTTCCATGCTATGTTTGTTAAACTGTCAATGTTGTCGCCAAAAATTTTTACCGCCTGGTCAACATTCAAACCTGCCACTGCTTCATTCACATTGTCAATAATGGGCTGGGAAAATTTCCAAACCACTCCGGTATATTTCGCTTCAAGTTTCTCCTGCATTTTATTAATCAGTTCTTCTTTCGATTTAGTTTTCGTTGTCCAATCTTCCTGCGGGCGCAAATCAACAAGACATTCTATATTGTAAAATCCCTTCGGGTCGGTGCCGTCATCCGGTCTTCCGACCTGTGAAGCCACTTCTTTCACTTCGGAAAACGACAGCAAATCTTTTCTCATGTTTGAAGCGAGGTCGTTGCTCTCTTTGAGCGAAATGCTCATTGGCGCTTCGCCTTCCACCCACATTGCGCCTTCATCGAGGTGGGGAAGAAATTCCGTGCCGAGAAATTTTGCAGCGATGAAGGAAGAAATTAAAATGACAGCGGCAATACTGAGCGCAAGGCGCTTGTTGCGCATGAGCCAGTCGTAAAATTTTTCATAGTAGCGCAGCATTCCCTCCAGAAAAACATTATGTCTTTCTTTTACATTCTTCCGAAGGAATTGCCCTGCCATGGCGGGCATGAGCGTGAAGGTGAGAATTACAGAGCCGAGCAGCGCAAAGCCGAGCATGTAGGCGAGCGGGGTAAATATTTTTCCTTCCACTTTTTCAAAGGCGAAAACAGGAATGAGCGCGGTAACAAGAATAAGTTTGGAGAAGAAGATGCTGCGTGCCATTCCGAATGTGGTGCCGCTAATCAGCCCGAGTTTTGCCGATTTGTTGAAGCGCTCCATTCCCATTTCGCGTGCGCGCTGCGCAAGAGCGACAAACACCGCTTCAATAATCACCACAGGTCCGTCAATTAAAATTCCAAAGTCAATAGCGCCAATGGAAATTAAATTGGCGAACATTCCTTTTATATATAACATCATGAATGCGAATAAAAGCGAAAGCGGAACGGTGATGGAAAGAATGATGGTGCTGCGCATATCGAGCATGAAAACAAAAACAAGAATGATGACGAGAATCATTCCTTCCGTTACATTATGCAAAACGGTGTGAAGACAAAAGTCAATCAGGTTCTGGCGGTTGTAAAATGTCTTCATCTCCACACCGGCAGGAAGGATTTTTTCGTTGAGTTCTTTTACTTTATCGCTCAGCGCGCTCAGCACAGGACCGGGGTCAATATTTTTTCTCATAAGCACAATTCCCTCCACCACATCTTCGTCATTTCCTCTTTGAACTTGTCCAAGCCGCGGGCGATTTGATTCTTTTACATCGGCAACGCTCTTTACAAGAATGGGAGTTCCGTTCACATTCTGAACGGTTATGTTTTCTATTTCGTGAATGTTGTTCAGCAAGCCGATGCCGCGCACCACGAATGCCTGCGCTGCTTTTTCAATCACATCGCCTCCAACATTGATGTTGCTTTTGTTGACCGCGCTATAAACATCCAGCGCGGTGAGTCCGTACTTGGCGAGCAGATTCGGATTCACGCTCACTTCAAAAGTTTTTACAGGTCCGCCAAATGCAACCACATCGGCAACTCCGGGAACTGTTCGCAGGTTGCGGTCTATCACCCAATCCTGCAAGGTGCGGAGTTCAGCAGGAGTTTTATTGGGAGAGTAAAGCGTGTAGCGGTAAATTTCATCAATGGGTCCCGTTGGCGGAGTGAGCTGCACTTCGGCTCCTTCGGGCAAATCAATATCGTTGAGCAATCCTGTTATTTGCTGGCGCGCGTACATATCTTCCACATCGTCTTCAAACACCAGCGACACAACTGACAATCCAAACATAGATTGCGAGCGAAGATTTGTTTTGCGCTGCACGCTGTTCATCGTAATCTCAATGGGAATGGTAACAAAGCGTTCCACTTCCTGCGCGCTTCTGCCGGGCCACAGCGTAATGATTCTTATTTGCGTGTTGGTGAAATCAGGAAAAGCAACGATGGGCGTTTTAATATAACAGTAAATTCCTGCTACGAGGAGAATCGCTGTAAGAAAGAAAACAAATATTCTGTTCTTAAGAGCGAATCCGATTATATTCTTTATCATAATTCAAAATTCATTTCGGCTAAAGCCGGGTTGTTGTTCTCATTTTTTCCATTCGCTGAAGCCAACGGCAATTTCGCCAACAGCATTTTTTTTGTTTTGACAATTTCCGTTGGCTTCAGCCAACGGTATTTATATGCAATAACCTTCATGGCTTCAGCCCAAAAATTTCCAACCATATTTTTTCATAAATGCATCTGCTTCTTCTGTAAAAGATTTTTTCCGGTGATGTTCTTCCTGATTTCGAATATATTTTCGAACCACATCAATTTGTGAATGGCTGACAGAAACAGCAAAGTAATCGTCCTGCCATGTGAATTTATTTTTAAGCAAACCCGATTTGTTTAACCAATATGCCGATTCGCCTTTTATCAATTGTGCGACTTTTGCAATGCTTTGCTCTTTTCCCAATGAAACAAGGCAGTGAATGTGGTCTGAATAGCCGTTCACTTCGTCAATCCATATTTCTTTTGCCTTTGCATTTTCAAGCATGTGAGAAAAAAGTTTTTGTCTTATTTCTTTTGTAAGAATAGGTTCCCTGTTTTGTGTCGTCCACACATAATGAATCCAAACTGTGAGATAGGACATGAACTTTAATTTTTGTTTTCGGCTAAAGCCGGTTTTGTTGCTTTTATTTTTATCCGTTCGCTAAAGCGAACGGCAATTCCGCTAAAGCAAACGGCAATTGTCTTGTTATTGTTTTTTCAGCGCAGTGAAAACATAGAGTCCGCCTTTAGTAAGCACCACATCATTTTCTTTAAGCCCTTCGCCTTGTATGCAGCTTTTTCCATCAAGCGATTTACAAACGGTAACCGGCATCATCTTCACATCGCATTTGCCTTTGTAGCGCACCACATAATTTTTATTGTCATCAAAAATTACGGATGCGGCAGGAACGGAAAGCATTTTTTCTTTTTCAGGATAGTGCAGTGTAATTCGCGCAAACATTCCGGGCTTGAGCAAATAGTCAGTATTCTGCAGGCGGACTTTCACATTCAGCACTTTTGTTTCAGGGTTCATGATGTTGGATATCTTGTCAATCTTCCCCGTAAATTTTTTATCGCCATAACTCATGGTGGTAATATCAGCATCGTATCCCAACTGTACTTTCGCAATATCCGATTCATACACATTCGCTATTGCCCAAACTTCTTTTAAATCGGAAACCGTAAATAAATTTGCCGCGTCATCCGTGCGCAATTCCATTCCGCTGTTAATATTTTTTTCTACAATGAAACCTGTGATGGGTGATTTAATGACATAGCCGGAACCGGTGATTGCGTCTTCTTTTGTTGCATTGCCATAAATTTTCAACACTTCACTCGCTTTGTTATATGCCGATTGCGCTTTGGTAAATTCTTCCTGCGCGGTGATGTGTTCTTTTTCAGAACTCAATCCGTTCTTGTACATGTCTTCCGTTACTTCCAGATTTTTTGTGGCAATGTCTAATTCCGACTTTGCAGAAGTGTATTCATTAAAATAATTCGCAATGTCTGTACTTCGAATCACAGCAAGCACTTGTCCCATCTGAACAAAATCACCAAGCGAAACTTTCACCTCTTCCACATGCCCGCCAGCAAGCGGGAAAACTCTCACTTGCTTTTCTTCATTCACGGTTATTTTTCCTGAGAGAATCAATTCGTTGGTTACGGATTGCATTTTCACCGTGTCGAACGTAACGGATTGCATCAGCGAATCTGTTATGCAGAATTGTTTCGCTTCAGAATTTTCATCCTGCTTGCTACCTCCACATGAGAAAAACATCAGCGCGATTGCAAGAAATAAAATGGAAGATTGGAAGATTGGAAGATTGGAAGAATACCACAATGGCTGTTTACCAATCTTCCAACATTCCAACATTCCATCCTTCCTCTGAATTTTGTTTTTCATAAAGAATTATTTTATAACAATTGTTCCTGTCGTAAGATTAATTCCTTCGAGCGCTTCAATGCGAAGGTTTCTCAGATGTGTAATCTGCGACATGCTTTCAGTATAGGTTTCGTAATGGTCTAAAAATTCCAGCAGGGAAATATTTCGCTTCTGGTATTCCATGGTGATTCCTGTAATTAATTTATCATAATCACTTGCAAAAGATTTATCAAATGATTTATAAAGTTTATCCGCTTCGTTCGCTTTCGCGAAAGCGGAAGTTACTTCGTTGTGCACTTCGTTTTTCTTTTCTTCCAATTCTGTCTTGCGGAGTTCCACTAAGTTTTTTTCTGTTTTAATATTTCCCTGGTTGCGGTTCCAAACCGGAAGCGGAACGCTCACGCCAGCGCCTGTATAATTCTGAACGAAACTTCCCGCGCGGTCATACACTCCGCCAACGGAAACATCGGGAACAGCATTTGCTTTTTCCAAAGACAATTTTGCTTCTTCTCTTTTCACAGCAAACTCGGATTCCTTTAAATCATAGCGCGCGGTATCGGAAGTGACAAGCAATTGCTGCAGCGAAAAATTATTCGTAGAGAAAGATTCTATTTTGTTTTCATCTGCGACCGGAAGAACAAATGATTGCGCGGGAGTTCGCGTGAGAATTCGCAATGAATTTTCTTTATCGTAAACATCGCTGAGCACATCTAATTTTGCGCTTTCAAGGGAGAAAACAAGCGCCTTGATTCTGGTTACTTCTTTCAGAGAAATATTTCCTTTCTTGTATTGCTCGTCCATTGCATCGGCAATTTGTTTTGCGGAAACAAGTTGGCGGTTATAAATCTTCAGCGACTGAATCTGGTAATTCAACTGATAAAATGAAACGTACAATTCATTTCGGAGTTGGCGGAGAATATTATAGTATTCATACTCGCTTATGTTTGTATTGATCTTTTCAACCTCCGCACGCTTTTTTCTTTTTCCCGCGAGATAAAATAATTGCTGCACCTGCACACTATTTTCAGAATGCATGGTAGGGTCATAAAAATTTCCGTTCAGCGATGTGGGAACAGAACTTTCAAAATAGAAGTTAGGATTCTGGAAAAGCTTCGCCTGTATGATTTGCGCACGGTCTGCTTCAATCTGAAATTTCTGTCCGATGAGAGCAAGGTTGTTTTTTAGAAAAAGTTTTTCGGCAGTGTCAACCGTTAATCGCAAGGTGTCTGATTTGGAAGAAGCCGGCTGCTGTGCAATGGAAAAACCCGATGCAAAAGTTACCAGAAAAATTATATTTATTGCAACTAACCTAAAACTCATAATGTTTATTTTACTGTAATGGGGAAACCGGCAGGCAAAAATACTTTATCTCTGTGCTGCTTCAACATTATGAATTCACAACCTGAGAACACGCAAGGCGAGATAATTCCGTGAAGAAAAATTGAATTGCCCGAATGAATGGAAAATATTTCCGGTTAAATCAATGCGATTATTTGAGTAAAGCATCTCAACTGCATTTAAACTATTGCTTGCAAAAGAAAATTTTTTCTTCGCCTCATTGTTTATGTCATCATCGTTAGCATCCGATAAATCATCGTCTGAATAGGAATCGCTGACGGGCGAATCCTGCGTGAAAAAAATATTCGCGGCTTCGGATTGAATGCGCGCTGTTTCGGCAGCAAATGAATGCTTTGTACAAAAACATGCGAGAATAAAAATGAATATCGGATACGCGCTCTTCATAAAGTTGCTAAAGATACTATCTCTTTTGTTCTGAAATATATTCCATTAACATTTTTTAACACGCATTTTTATGAGATTATACAAAAGGATATTAAATGTATTTGTCAAATCTAATATAAAATTTAGGATTGTCTAAATTTTATTATTTTTGTATCTAAAGTTACACACATGAACTCGCTTGCAGAAGAAAATTACCTAAAAGCAATCTACAAGATTGCGGAGAGTGGTGACGGTTACATCACCACAAACGATATTGCCAGAAGGATGAACACGTCAGCCGCTTCGGTAACAGACATGCTTAAAAAACTTGCGAAGAAGAAATTGATTAAATACAAAAAGTACCAGGGACTCAGCATGACTGATTCGGGAAAAAAAACTGCGCTCTCCGTTATCCGAAAACATCGTTTGTGGGAAATGTTTTTGGTGAAGGTTCTTAAATTCAAATGGGATGAAGTGCACGAAGTGGCAGAGCAATTAGAACACATTCGCTCGGAGAAATTAATTCAGCATTTAGACAAAGTGCTGCGCTTTCCAAAGTTTGACCCGCACGGTGACCCGATTCCCGATAGGCATGGAAAATTTATTTTGCCGAAGGGAAAATCTATTTGCCTTTCCGAAGCGAAAGAAAATATTCCGTATGTGGTGAATGGGGTAGTGGACCATTCGAATTCATTTCTTCAACTGCTGGATAAAGGAGGATTCAAATTGGGAAGCAAAATAAAAGTACGCGCAATTCAACCGTATGATAAATCGCTTTCAATTCTTCTCAATGGAAAGAAAAAATTATTCATCAGCAACCAGATTGCAAAAAATATTTTAGTAGCCAATGAGGGCAGTCGGATTAAATAAATCGCTCGAAGAAGTTCATTCATCAGTTGACACCATAAAGCAATCCGGTTTCTGGAAAAAACTTTTTGCGTTTTTTGGTCCGGCATATCTGGTGAGCGTTGGCTATATGGACCCGGGCAATTGGGCAACTGATATTGCGGGCGGAAGCAAATTCGGTTACACATTGATTTGGGTTTTGCTGATGAGCAATCTGATGGCGCTTCTTCTTCAGAGTTTGAGCGCGAGATTGGGATTGGTGCGGGGACTGGATTTGGCGCAGGCATCTCGTGAAGCATATCATCCCGTAATAAATTTCTTCAACTGGATCCTCTGCGAAATTGCCATCGCAGCATGCGACCTTGCAGAAGTAATCGGAATGGCAATCGGCTTGCAACTTTTATTTCACATTCCGTTATTAATCGGAGTTTCGGTTACCATTCTCGATACAATTCTCCTGCTGTTTCTTCAGCGGTACGGAATGCGGAAAATGGAAGCGTTCATCATTGCGCTCATTCTTACCATTGGTTTTGCATTTATCTGTGAAATGATTTTTTCTCATCCTGCTGCCGGAGAAATTGCGACAGGATTTATTCCGGTGATTCCAAATTCAGATGCGCTGTATATTGCAATCGGAATTATTGGCGCCACCGTGATGCCGCATAATTTGTATTTGCATTCCGCGCTGGTGCAGACAAGAAAATTTGAGCGCACAAAAAAAGGGATTGCCTCTGCGCTGAAATTTAATTTCATTGATACGGTAGTTGCGCTGAACCTCGCTTTTTTTGTAAATGCCGCTATTCTCATTCTTGCAGCGGCTGCGTTTTACAATTCGGGTTTATATAATGTTTCCGAAATTCAGGATGCGCATAAACTCCTCGAAGGAATTTTAGGAACCAAATTCGCGCCCATTCTTTTTGCAGTTGCGCTCATTGCTGCCGGGCAAAGTTCCACGCTCACCGGAACTTTATCGGGGCAAATTGTGATGGAAGGATATTTAAATCTCCGCCTTCAGCCGTGGCTGCGCAGGTTGATTACGCGCCTGCTCGCCATCATTCCGGCATTCATCACCATTTATTTTTTCGGAGATGGGAAAATCGGAGCGCTGCTTGTATTATCCCAAGTGATTTTGAGTTTGCAACTGGGTTTTGCGATAATACCGCTTATTCATTTTACCAGCGATAAAAAGAAGATGGGAGAGTTTGCCATCAAACCCTGGGTGAAAATTTGTTCGTGGGTGGTGGCTGGAATAATTGTTTCGCTGAATGTAAAACTCGTTATAGAAAAAATTATTGAATGGACAGAAACAAGTTCAACAGTTTCGCTGATTTATTTTCTGGTAATTCCTCTTTCTGCTGCTGCGGGAATTTTTCTTCTGTATGTAACTTTTTCTCCGCTCTTCAGGCATATTATTTCTCTCCGCAGAAAAATCCCGCACGAAGAAGCCGCGGAACTTTTTCTTCCCACGGATTTGAGTTTGCCTGCGGAAAGCAAATACAAAAAAATTGCCGTAACGGTAGATTTTTCTAATTCGGATTCGAAAGCGGTGAGGGAAGCGCTCGGACAAGGTGGAAAAGTGGCGGAGTATATTTTAATTCACGTGGTGGAAACAGCAGGAGCATTGATGATGAATGAAGACATTGATGACTATGAAACCGAAGCGGATTCTGCGGGGCTTAAAAAATATTCGGAACAATTAAAAAATCTCGGGCTGAACACAAACATAAAACTCGGCTATGGAAACCCGAAAGTTTCTATTCCTGATTTGGTGAAAGAATCAAATGCCGATTTGCTGGTGATGGGCGCGCACGGACACGGTGCGCTGCAGGATATTGCTTTCGGCACAACGCTGGAAGCGGTGCGCCATCACGTAAAAATACCGGTGATGATTATTTAATCTTCGAAAAGCGAATTAATACGAAAAATACGAAAGAGAAAATTAGGGATAGAATTCGTATTCATACTTCAGAAGCATTTCCGGCTCATCCAGAAAATTATATTTGACTGCTTCCGTGCGGTTGCCCTGCACATCGTATTTATAAGTGGTCTTTGAAAGAATCACTTCTTTATCTCCGTAAACTATTTCTTCAATCACATTTCCCTTGTCATCGTATAAATAAGTATTGCGTGAAGAAAAATTTCCATACGAGTAAGAAATTTCTTCTAATAGTTTTCCGAGAATTCCCCAGTGATAAACATTTTTATTGTACACCTGCCCTTCGGAATTATATTCAACTCGCTCAGTAATTTTTCCGTGGACATCATACGTATACGTTTTTTTATCCTCAACCTTTCCATCGGTTCCGTATTTCACTTCTTTGGTTTTATTTCCTTTGTCATCGTAGGAGTAATATGTTTTTTTGCTGATGCTTCCATCTTGATTAAAGTAAGTTTCTTCCGATAAATTTCCTTTCGCATCGTATTTATTAACGGTGTTGAAATAAAAACTTTTGTCTTTGTCGTAAGCCGCCACGTCCATGAGATTTCCCTTTTCGTCATACTTGAAAGCGGTTTTTATGCTGCCGTCTTCATTGTACGTAAGCGTTTTCACACGCTTGCCTTTGTCGTATTCATACGAAGTGCGGAAATAAAAACTTCCGTCCACATTCATTTCTGCTTCATCGGTTAAATTTCCCAAGCCGTCATAGGTATAATTGTACCTGTATTTTATGGTTCCGCTCGGATTAAAATAAGTTTCCTGAACCATTTTTCCTTTCTCATTGTATTTGTATGCCAAACGCGCGTTGGGCGATTTGCTCTCGGTGAGGTTTCCGTTTTCATCATACGATTTTGAAAAAATTAAATCGCCTTGCAGCACGGGCTCTCCCCAATCATATTTATATTTGGAAACTTTCTGAATTTTGATTTTGTTCTGTTTTATTTTTGCCGGGCTATCTTCTTCCTGCTGCGAAAAAACAAACAGGCAGAAAAAATTAAAGATAGAGAACAGAAAAAATATTTTTTTAGGAAAGCACATAGGCAAAGTTAATGAAAATATGAACAATCGGGTTACTATAACAAATAAAAGAGCATCCTTTGAATATGCTTTTATTAATAAATATATTACGGGAATTATTTTAAAAGGTTCCGAAATAAAATCTATCCGCGAAGGAAAAGCAACCATTAATGATGCCTACTGTTTTATGAATGCCGGTGAAATGTTTGTAAAAGGAATGCACATTGCCGAATATAAAAATGCCGGGCAGTTCGGGCACATTCCAACTGCCGACAGAAAACTTCTTCTTACTAAAAATGAATTAAAAAAAATTGGGGAGGCATTAAAAAATAAAGGACTCACGATTATTCCCATCCGGCTTTTCATCAATGAAAAAGGATTTGCAAAATTGGAAATTGCTGTCGCCAAAGGAAAAAAGATTCACGACAAACGTGAAGCGATTAAGAAAAGAGAAACAGAAAGAGAGTTGCGAAGGGATTTCAGAGTTTAGATTTTTGCCTTCAGAAATTTTCCCGTAATGCTTTTCTCACTCCTCACTAAATTTTCGGGAGTGCCTTCAAAAACCAAATGCCCTCCTGCATCTCCGCCTTCTGGACCTAAGTCAATAACCCAGTCCGCACATTTGATTACCTCGGGGTTGTGTTCAATTACAAGAAGCGTGTGTCCTTCCTCCACCAATCGATTCAGCGCGTATAAAAGTTTTTTTATGTCGTGAAAATGCAAACCGGTGGTTGGCTCATCGAAAATAAAAAATGAACCAAGCCCTCTCCCCATCCCTCCCCCATTGGGAGAGGGTGAAAGGGTGGGGGCAGAAAGAAATGTTGCAAGCTTCACCCGCTGCGCTTCTCCACCACTGAGCATGCTGGAAGATTGCCCGAGTTTGATGTAGCCCATTCCAACTTCTTCGAGTAATTTTAGTTTGGAAGCAATTTTTTTTTCTTCAGAAAAATATTTCACAGCTTCTTCCACTGTCATATCCAAAACATCCGCGATATTTTTCCCTTTATACTCAATTTCCAAAACATCCTCTTTGAATCTTTTTCCTTTGCACGCTTCGCATTCCAGATGAACATCTGCCATGAATTGCATTTCGATGGTTACTTCGCCTTCGCCTTCGCACACTTCGCAGCGCCCGCCATCGACATTAAAAGAAAAAGTGGAGGGCTTGTATCCGCGCAATTTCGCCAGCGGTTGTGATGCGAAAAGATTCCGTATGTCATCGTATGCTTTTATATAGGTAACGGGATTGGAACGCGAACTTTTTCCGATTGGATTCTGGTCAACAACTTCAACAGCAGAAATTTTATGCACATCGCCTTTAATGGCTTCTTCTTTTCCGGTATGGTCAACGTATCCGTCTTTTATTTTTTTCAGTTCCTCGTATAAAACCTTTTTCACAAGCGAAGTTTTTCCCGAACCGCTCACACCAGTTACTACGGTAAAAATTCCCAAAGGAAATTTCACATCAATGTTCTTTAAATTATTTTCATGCGCATCTTTTATTTCAATATAGTTTTTCCATTTTCTTCTTTTTGTTGGAACAGGAATTTTTTCTTTTCCGGTGAGATAGGAAATGGTCAGGGATATAGGGGGAATAGGGGAAATAGAGTTTTCCTTTATTTCCCTTATTTCCTTATTCCCTATTCTTCCTTGAAAAACAATTTCCCCACCGTTCGTGCCCGCACCGGGACCCAAATCAATTATTTCATCTGCTGCAAGCATAATTTCTTCATCGTGTTCCACCACCATTACTGTGTTGCCTACATCACGCAACGATTTCAAAACTTTTATCAATTGCTGCGTGTCGCGCGGATGAAGGCCGATGCTCGGCTCATCGAGAATATACATGGAACCAACGAGCGAGCTTCCCAAAGATGTTGCAAGATTAATCCGCTGCGATTCTCCGCCTGAAAGCGTGTTTGACAAACGGTTCAACGTGAGATAATCTAATCCAACATCATTGAGAAACTGCAGGCGCGTTGTGATTTCAATCAGCAGGCGTTTTGCAATTTTTTTTTCTTCAGCATTGAGAGGAATGGTTTTGAAAAAGAAAAATGAATCCTTTATCTGCATCGAAACAATTTCCCCTATGGATTTTCCTGTCACTTTCACGTAAGAGGATTCTTTTCGCAAGCGTGAGCCATGACATTCCGGGCAAAGAGTTTTTCCGCGGAAGCGCGCGAGCATTACGCGGTATTGAATCTTGAAACTTTCCTGTTCCACGAATTTGAAAAAAGCATTCAGCCCGTCAAAATATTCATTGCCCGTCCACAAAAGTTTTTTTTCTTCTTTTGAAAGTTCATTGTAAGGGCGGTGAATCGGAAAATTAAATTTATGAGCATTCTTAATTAATTCTTCTTTCCATTCTCCCATTTTTTCACCTTTCCAGCAGGCAATGGCGCCATCGTAGATGGAAAGATTTTTATTTGGCACAATGAGATTTTCATCGAGACCAATCACACTTCCGAAACCTTCGCAGGTTTTGCATGCGCCAATGGGATTATTAAAACTGAAAAGATGAACGCTCGGCTCTTCAAATGTGATTCCGTCTGATTCATATTTATTGGAAAAAAATTTTCTAGTAACGAGCATTTTTTGAGTAGTGATTTCCAATGTGCATTCACCGTGGCCTTCATAGAATGAAGTTTGAACAGAATCTGCAATGCGGTTTTCATTTTCTTCATTTCCTTTTTCAACGGTGAAGCGGTCAATGACAAGAAAAATTTTCTCAACGCTTAATTTCTTTTTCTTATTTTCCAAAACATCCTCAATCTTTTTTATTTCGCCATCAATTTCCACTCTTGAAAATCCCTGCTTCTGCAAAAGTTCTAATTGCTGAAAAATATTTTTCTCTGTTTTAACCGGGGCGAGAAGAGTTATTTGTGTTTCATTCTCCAATAAATTGATATAATTTACCACATCCGAAACTGTATTGCGTTTCACTTCTCTGCCGGAAACGGGAGAAAAAGTTTTCCCGATTCTGGCAAAAAGCAATTTCAGGTAATCATAAATTTCTGTGGAAGTTCCAACTGTGGAGCGTGAACTTCTTGAAATAACTTTTTGCTCGATGGCAATGGCAGGAGCAATTCCGTGAATGAAATCCACCTCGGGCTTGTGCATCTTTCCGAGAAACTGCCGCGCATAAGAAGATAAACTTTCTACATATCTTCTTTGGCCTTCTGCGTAAATGGTATCGTAAGCGAGAGAAGATTTTCCCGAACCGGAAACACCGGTAATCACTACCAATTTATTTCTTGGAATTTCAAGAGAAATATTTTTCAGGTTGTGAACGCGCGCGCCTTTAATGACAATTCCCTTCGACCTGGAAATAATTTCATTTATTTTCTCTTCCATCATAACTCTTAAAAAGTTTGCAAAGATATTTATTAAAAAGAAGAGCCCACAGTAAGATTTTACCCGGATGCAATACAATTTTAAAAATTATCTTTGCCCAGGCATGAAAAACTATTTACTTATTCTTTTTCTTCTTGTTTCAGGAATTTGTTTTTCTCAGTTCGATGATGCGCAGTTATGGGAAAATATTTATCTTGAAAAAAATATTACTCAGCGCTGGGTCATTCACATGAATGAAGAAGGAAGAATAACTGAAAACATAACGCGCCCCAGTTATATTTATACCGACTGGGGAATTACCTATAAGGCCTGCAAACATTTACATTTCACACTGGCGTATGTCCCTATTGCAAAAAAACAGATAGATGATTATGTCAGTTTCCGCCACCAGTTTTATTTTGACTTCACGCTTAAGAAAAAAATTCACCGATTCACTTTTTATGACCGCCAGATGTTCCAGAATCAATACAACGATATTCTTCGCTCGCCTAACTGGAATATTCCGAGTTACTACCTGAGAAATAAAGTGACGATAAAATACAATACGAAAAAAGATTTTATTCCCTATGTGGCAGAGGAAATTTATTTTCAATGGAACAATTCTCAGCCAAACGGAAAAGAAACAGACCGCATGAGATATTACGCGGGAGTTTTTTATGAGAAGGATTTAATTAATGAATTTGAATTGTACTACCTCGTTGAACCGCATTATCACATTTCACAGCCGTTTACCAATTGGATTATCGGAATCGGCTACGCGCGAAAACTTTATTGGTAGTTTCCCTTTTCAAAGATTATGGAACTTTTTGCCGATGTAATTCTCCCGCTCGCCCTTCCAAAAGCATTTACATATTCCATTCCTGAAAATTTTCAAAAGAAAATAAAAGCAGGAATGCGCGTGGTGGTGGAATTCAAAACAAAAAAACTTTATACCGCCATCGTTTGCCGCGTTCATGAAAATAAACCCACTGACTATAAAACAAAACCCATTGAAAACATTCTGGATGAAATGCCGGTGGCGAATGAAAAACAACTTGCCTTCTGGAAATGGATGGCGGGTTATTACCTCTGCACCATTGGGGAAGTGATGAATGCCGCACTGCCTTCGGGATTAAAACTTTCGAGCGAAACAAAAATTATATTAAGCGGCAAAGAAAGCGCAAAAGAAAATTTAAGCATTGACGAACTGCTAATTATTGATGCGCTGGAAAATAAAAATATTTTATCTATTGATGCTGCAACTGAAATTCTCGGAAAGAAAAATGTTTATCCGGTAATCGCGTCTTTGTTAGAAAAAGAAATTATTCTTCTGCAGGAAGAATTAAAAGAAAAATTCAAACCAAAAATTATTCCCTTTGTCCGCTTCACTCCCTTTGCCGATGATGAAAAAAACCTGAAAGAGATTTATAAAATATTGGAAGAGAAAAAACAAAACCAGTTGGAGTTGGTGATTGCCTATGTAAAACTTTCCGAGCGCCATTCAAAAAATAAAAAGGAAGTAAAAAAATCTGAACTATTGGAAACATCCGGAGCAAAAGAATCAACTCTCCAATCGCTTGTTAAGAAAAATATATTTGAAATATACCGGAAAGAAACCGGGCGTTTTGCTTCGGAAGATGCGCATGCATTCAGCAAGACGCTTTCGGCAGAACAAAAAAATGTTTTTCAGAAAATAAAAAACGAATATGAAACAAAAGAAGTTGTTCTTCTGCATGGAGTAACTTCCAGCGGCAAAACAGAAATCTATGTAAAACTTATTGAAGAAATGCTCGCGCAGGGGAAACAGGCACTTTATCTTCTTCCCGAAATTGCACTCACCACGCAAATCACAAGCAGGATAAAAAAATATTTCGGAGACAAACTTGGCGTATATCATTCGCGCTTCAATGAAAACGAACGGGTAGAAATCTGGAATGGAATTATAAATCCTAAAATTATTCTTGGCGCCCGTTCCGCTTTGTTTCTTCCTTTTTCCAATTTAGGTTTAGTGATTGTGGATGAAGAGCACGATGGTTCATACAAGCAGCAAAATCCTGCTCCGAAATATAACGCACGGGATGCAGCCATTGTACTGGCAAAAATGCATGGCGCAAAAGTTTTACTCGGCTCTGCTACACCTTCTGTTGAAAGTTATTTCAATGCGCAGGAAAACAAGTTCGGATTCGCTGAACTGCAAACGCGGCATGGAGGTGCGGAACTTCCTGAAATAATTATTTCCGATGTGAAACTTGCTTCCAAACTCAAGCAAATGAAATCACACTTCTCCCCTATTCTGCTTGAGAATATTGAATCTGCGCTGAAAGAAAAAGAACAGATAATAATTTTTCAGAACCGCAGGGGTTTTGCTCCCTTTCTCGAATGCCAGTCGTGCGGATGGATTCCGCAATGTAAAAACTGCGATGTAAGCGTGGTATATCACAAAACCGGAAATCAACTTCGCTGCCACTACTGTGGATTCACATTGCCGCTTCCATCTGCCTGCAAAAAATGCGGAGACACAAATATCAAGATGAAAAATTTCGGCACAGAAAAAATTGAAGAAGAACTCGAAATATTTTTTCCGCAGGCAAAAATTGCGCGTATGGATTTGGATTCCACACGCTCAAAGTTTGCTTATCAGCATTTAATTAATGATTTTGAAGAAAAAAAAATAGATATTCTTGTCGGAACGCAAATGGTAACGAAAGGATTGGATTTTGACAATGTAAGTGTAGTTGGAATTCTCAGTGCTGACCAGATGCTCAACTTTCCCGACTTTCGTTCGCATGAGCGGAGTTTTCAAATCATGTCGCAAGTAGCGGGAAGAGCCGGAAGAAAAAACAAAGGCAAAGTGATTATTCAAACGTATTCGCCAACTCATCCTGTGATTGAACACGTGGTGAAACACGATTACTTAAAAATGTTCAGCGAAGAAATTGAACACCGGAAAAATTTCAAGTATCCGCCTTTTCACCGGCTGATTGAACTTACAGTAATGCACAGGGATATGGATGTTGTAATTCTTTCTTCCGATGAACTCACGAAAAAATTGCGTGACTTTCTTGGCAAACGCGTGCTTGGTCCTGAGTTTGCACTGATTCCCCGAATTAAAAATCTTTACCATAAAAAAATTCTTTTGAAGATTGCCCGCGAAGAATCATCGGCTAAAGTGAAAGAAAAAATTTTTGAATTAATTTCAAAAATGCAAAGTGCGGACGCTTATAAAGCAGTTAAAGTGCATGCGGATGTAGACCCATTATAGAAAGGGAACTATTCGCTATATCAGAAAAAGTTGTATGTTTGCACTGTTATTCCCGATTCCATCGGGATGGTTCAGCAGAATCCCGGTATTTCAGTTTTCTTTCTAATATTAAAATAAATTTCATAGTCGGTTTCTGAATCTTTATTGTGGCATTATTTTTTAATCATAGCTAATATAAATTCTTCCAAAATTATTACGGTTTTTTCTGTATTTAACTTCTAACGTCTAACTTCAAACTTTTAACTTCTACTTTTATTATGTATGACATTATTGAACTAAACAGCAAAGCGCTGAATGAACTGAAAGAAATCGCAAAAGAACTTAACATTCTCAAATTCGAAACGCTGAAGAAGCAAGACCTCATTTATGAAATTCTCGACCAGCAGGCAATAAACCCTTCCAAAGCTTCCACGCAAACAAAAACCCGCAAACCCATGGACGAAAAACGACCTTCCAAAAAAATGCAGGATGATTTTATTGACACTAACGGTGAAGAAACTCCTGCGCCTTCCGATGAGCCCAAACGCATGGAGCAATCCTATGCCGAAGAAGAAAAATTTTCTCTTCCCGTTGAGCCGGTAATTTCTCCCAGCGAAACACGCATGGAAGAAACTCCTCCGCAGGAAATGCAGCGCGAACGAAAGCCCGAAATTAACTTCGATGGAATTGTGCAGGGTGAAGGCGTTCTGGAAATCATGCCCGATGGCTACGGCTTCCTGCGTTCGTCTGATTATCAGTATTTGAATTCACCCGATGATGTGTATGTTTCGCAATCGCAAATCCGTTTGTTCGGTTTGAAAACAGGCGATACAGTAACAGGTTCCATTCGTCCGCCAAAAGAAGGAGAAAAATATTTTCCGCTCATTAAAGTGGAAATGATTAACGGCCGCGACCCATCGTATGTGCGCGACCGCGTTCCGTTCGAGCATCTCACGCCTCTTTTTCCTATAGAAAAATTCAAACTTGCCGCTTCGAAAGAAAAAAATATGTCGCTGCGCATTGTGGATTTATTCACACCTATCGGGAAAGGACAGCGCGCACTCATTGTTGCCCAGCCGAAAACAGGAAAAACAGTTTTGATGAAAGATTTGGCGAATGCCATTTCCGCAAATAATCCGGAAGCATATTTGATTGTGCTTTTGATTGACGAGCGCCCGGAAGAAGTTACTGACATGGCTCGCAGCGTTAATGCAGAAGTAATTTCTTCTACATTCGATGAGCCCGCAGAACGCCACGCGCGAATTGCGAATCTTGTTTTGGAAAAAGCAAAACGCATGGTGGAATGCGGACACGATGTGGTAATTCTTCTCGACTCGATTACACGGCTTGCACGCGCATACAATACGCTTTCGCCTGCGAGCGGAAAAGTTTTATCAGGTGGTGTGGAAGCAAGCGCGCTTCAAAAGCCAAAACGGTTTTTTGGCGCTGCACGAAAAATTGAAAATGGAGGTTCTCTCACCATTCTCGCAACCGCACTTACGGAAACCGGCTCAAAGATGGACGAAGTGATTTTCGAAGAATTCAAAGGAACCGGCAACAGTGAAATGCAGCTTGACCGCAAACTCGCGAACAAACGTATCTATCCATCTATAGATATTGTTTCTTCCAGCACGCGAAGAGATGATTTGCTTGTGGACAAAGAAACTTTGCAGCGCGTTTGGATTTTGCGCAAACATCTTTCAGACATGAATCCGCTCGAAGCAATGGAATTTATTCAAGACAGAATGCGCAACACAAACAGCAATGAGGAGTTTTTGGTTTCGATGAATAGTTAAAAAACAGTTTATTGTTTGAAAGTTTTTAGTTTTGGTTTGCTGGCTTTAGTTTCAGTTCGAATGCCTATAACTACTAACTAAAAACTAAAACTAATAACCAACGACTATAAACTGATGAAGCCAATCTTTAAATATTCATTGCTCGCTTCTTTTCTCGTAATTGCAGTAAAACTTCTTGTTTATTTTACTCACACGCAGTTCTCCGCAATTGGAATTTATTCCGGACTGCTTTCGCTCTTACTTCTCACTGTTCCACTTTTTCTTGCTATCAAAAACAGGCGCGATAATGAACTTGGTGGATTTATCACACTGAAAGAAGTTATGAAAGTCGGCTTGGGAATTTCTGTTATATCAGGATTGATTATTTGCGCATTCACTTTTCTCTATTATAAATTCATTGACCACGAAACGCTGGAGCAACTAATTACACGCACAACAGATTTCATGCATAAAGAAAATAAAACTTCATATGAAATAGAAATTGAATTAACTGCGCTGAAAGAATTTTATTCTCCTTTCAAGCAGGCAACCGGAGTGCTGACGGGAATTTTAATTTCTGGATTAATCCTTTCGTTTATCCTTTCTACATTTTTTGTGCGAAGAAATTCTGCTAATGAGAATTAATTTGTTCACCTAATTTTTTCAAATCCATTCCATCAAAAGTCCCTGAACTCATCATCAAAAGATTTTTATTGTTCCAATTTTGAGAGAGAATATATTCTGAAATCTTTTTTGAATCAGTAACTGCCAGCAAAGAATTTCTTCCGAAAGATTTTTTTACTTGCTCTTCAGAAATCGGTTTTAATTTTTTATGCTCAATCGTATGCGGATTAAAATAAACAATCGCTTCATCGGCAGAATTCATAGAGCCGAAATATTCTTTCAAAAAATTTTCATTCAAACTGCTGAACGTGTGAAGTTCAAGGTAAGCAATTAATTTTCTATCTGGAAATTGTTTCTTCACTGCTTCAATGGTTGCTTTTACTTTTGAAGGCGAGTGAGCAAAATCCTTATAGAAAGAAAAATTCTCATTCTTCACAATCAATTCTAATCTTCTTGCCGCTCCTTTGAAAGAAGAAATCGCTTTGTAAAAATCTTCGTCAGAAATTCCAACCTGCTTGCAAACTAAATGAGCGCCATTAATGTTCATGAGGTTGTGTTCGCCATAAACAAGCAAAGGAATTTCTTTGCTATCATCTTTCAAATACGTAATTCCGTTTTCAATTTTATATTCGGGAATTGAATAAGGATATAATCGAATATCTGCCCGTGCTTTCGCAACAAGTTTTTTTACTTCACTATCTGCTTCACAATAAATCAGCGCGCCAATCTGTTCAATGCAGTCAATATATTTTTTGAACTGCCCCACATATTTTTCATAAGTCGGGAAAATATTTATATGATCCCATGCGATTCCACTCAGCAATGCCACATCCGGTTTGTACAAAAGAAATTTCGGTCTGCAGTCAATTGGCGAAGCAAAATATTCATCGCCTTCGAAGACAGCAATAGTTGCAGAGTCGCTAAGTTTCACCATCGTATCAAAACCTTCCACCTGCGCGCCAACAAGAAAATCAAAATCTTTTCCGCATTGTTTCAGCACGTGAAGAATCATTGCAGTGATGGTTGTTTTTCCGTGACTTCCTCCTATGACAATTCTGATTTTATCTTTTGTCTGCTCGTAAATATATTCGGGATAGGAATAAATTTTCAAACCTAATTCTTGTGCTCGAAGTAATTCAGGATTATCAACACGTGCATGCATGCCGAGAATCACTGCGTCAAGTTCTTTAGAGATTTTTTCAGAATGCCAGCCCATTTCTGCAGGAAGCAAACCAAGTTTTTCTAATCGAAATTTTGATGGCTCCACAATTTCATCATCCGAACCCGTGACAGTATACTTTTTTTTGTGAAGCGCAATAGCGAGGTTGTGCATGACGGCACCACCGATAGCAATAAAATGTACTCTCATAAATCTTCGAAAAGCGAAACTATATGAAAAATACGAAAGTTGTGTAATTTTCTTTTTCGTATTTTTCGTACCAATTCGTTTTTCGTTGATTCTATGAAACTATATTCTATCAACACCGGCTATTTCAAATTGGATGGAGGCGCAATGTTTGGCGTTGTTCCGAAATCAATCTGGAACAGAACTAATCCTGCCGATGAAAACAACATGATTGATTTGGCAATGCGCGCGCTGCTAGTGGAAGATGGAAATAAATTAATACTGATTGATAACGGAATGGGAAGTAAACAGGATGCAAAGTTTTTTTCCTATTATTATTTACATGGAGATGACACGCTGGAAAAATCGTTGGCGAAATATGGGTTCACTCCCGATGATATTACGGATATGTTTCTCTCGCATCTTCACTTCGACCATTGCGGAGGAAGTGTAAAGTGGAACAATGCCAGAACAAAATTTGAACTCACTTTCAAAAACGCAACTTACTGGAGCAACGAACAGCATTGGAATTGGGCAACTCATCCTAACGTTCGAGAGAAGCCAAGTTTTCTGAAAGAAAATATTTTACCCATTCACGAGAGCGGACATTTAAAATTTACAAAAGAAGGAGAAGAATTATTTCCCGGTTTCACAATTATCTATTCCAACGGGCATACCGATGCAATGATGCATCCACACATAAAGTACAAAGGAAAAACGGTTGTCTATCTTGCGGATTTAATTCCAACAGTTGGGCATATTCCGCTTCCGTACGTGATGGGCTACGATACGCGCCCGCTGATTACGCTGGATGAAAAAGAAAAATTTTTGAACAAAGCGGCTGAAGAAGAATATATTTTATTCTTTGAACACGATCCTAAAAACGAATGTTGCACTGTGCAGAAAACGGAAAAGGGTGTGAGGTTGAAGGAAAGTTTTTCACTCGTTGCCCTAAATCCCTAAAGGGACTTAGAAAAATATTTATTGCATTTGTTGTTTCTCCCTTTAGGGCTGGGGTTGCTATCCATGAATTGTTTCCTTCTCCCGTAATTCGCAATCACTTTCGCATAGCAGTTCAGCGATTAACAATCACAAAAATTTTCTAATCATCGGAGCGCTTGTCATACTTGTTACGAGCGCCATGATCACCAGCGCTACAAAAAGTTTGGGAGAAATAAGTCCTGCATTCAGCGCGAGTGTTCCCAGAATAATTGCCATTGCTCCGCCAACACTCATTCCGAAACCAACCGCAAATACTTTTTTATTTTTTATTCCTCCAAGATATGCGCCAAGCGCAGCTCCAAAAACTTTTCCGAAGTAGGCAAGCGCAAGCACAATTAAAACAATTTTCCAGTCAAAGTTCTCTATGAAATTTACGCGCAGCCCGATGGAAACAAAAAACAATGGCGCAAAAAAATTCATGATGAACTGGTGAATGATTTCTCTTGCTTTCTCATGGAGGTGAACCGAATCTCCAAACGCAATTCCCGCTATGAACGCGCCAAGTATTGCGTGAATATTTATTTTCTCGGTGAAGGCAGCGCAGAGCAAACAAATTCCGATTGAAATGGAAAGCACGCCACCGGGCCACGAAAGTTTTGTTTGAATCCACGGAAGCGAGCGGTCAATAATTTTTTTTCCGATGGTGAGCATGAATATTCCAAATCCAAGAATGTAAAAAATGGTATAGCCCGCCCCGAGAGATTCATTCCCGCTTTTAATTGAAAGTATAAAAGAAAAAATCAGCCAGCCGATTAAATCATTGAACATGGCGGAAGCAATAATCAGCATTCCGATATTTGTCTTGAATAAATTCATGTCCATCAGAATTCTTGCAATGACAGGCAGCGCGGAAATGGCGAGCGCGGTGCCAATGAACATGGAGAAAAAAATATCTCCGGTTAAATCATTTCCAAACCACTGCGGAAAATACCAGGCAGCTGCAAAACCGGTAGCGAACGGAATTATCATGCTGAAAAAACTTGTGGAGATGGCGGTTCTTCCCTGCTTCAACACTAATTGCAATTGCACTTCAAGTCCCGCGACAAAAAGCAAAAGCACAACAGATAAATTCACCAGGCCATCGAATGCTGCGGAAACAAAACCGTCTTTTGGAAAAACTTTTTCAAAAAGAGTAGGATCAATTGTTCCGATGAGCGTGGGACCAAGAAGAATTCCTACAAGAATTTCTCCCATAACAATCGGAAATTTGAATTGCCTGCCGAGTTCAGCAATGATGCGCGATAAAATCAGAATGACACCTATTGCTGTGAGAAGAATTATCAGGTCGTTGTGAGTGAAATGTGACACAAATTATTTTGGGATTACACCGATTTCTAATTCAAGATTACACCGATTATTTTTTCAGTTAAACTCGAGAGTGTACGATTAATAAGTTGCACGGAAGGTCGGCAAGAACGAATTCGATATCGTGCGTAAAAATTCTGTCGAGAAAAGTGAGATGCGTATCGGGAGAATTAATCACAAGCAAATCTGCTTTTTTAGTTTCAGCATACTGGCGGATTGCGTAGCCGGGTTTTCCTTTAATAATTTTTTCATTTATTTTCAGAGTGCCGGTATCGCATTTCGAAATCATCGAATGAAGTTTGTTCGTTTCCTCCTCAGTATATTCTTTTTTTATTCTGGTAACTTCAGGTGCGCTGGAACTTTCTGCCATTGCCATTGCAAGTGCAGGCGCATGAACTTCGTGCACAAGCGTAACTTCTTTTACTCCGATATGTTTTGCAAAATAAAAAGCGGTGTTAATGGTATGAATTGTTTTCGGATGGTCTGCTCCTGCATTGATAATTAATTTTTGTTTTATTTTTTCTCCTGAAGATTTTGTAAGAAGAAGCACCGAACACTTTGCTTTGCGGCTGATGGAACGCGCGATAGAACCGAGATAGTATTTCAGAATATTTTCTTTTTCGAGCGCGCCAAGAATGAGAAGGTCAACAATATTTAATTTGCAAAGTTTGAGAAGCGTGTCCACCACATCGCCTTCTGCCCATATTGTTTTTATTTTTTTCTCTTCAATATTATTGCGGAATAAAATATCTCCGAGCGTTTTTTCTTTTTCTTTCGTCTTCGCACCAACATGGACGAGAACTAATTTTGAATTGCAGGCATCAGAAATTTTTTTCGCTTCAATGAGAATGGATTCCATGCGCGGAGAAAAAGCCAGCGCAACCGCAATGGTTTCGAACGGATAGGAAGGGCGCTTTTTTAATTTCTGAATATCAAATTCCATTAAGCGGTTCCTGTTTTGCGAACGCCCATTGTTTTCTTAGGTGCATTCATTTGAGGATTTAAATGTTTCCCTTCATGACCATGCTGCGTAAAACTTTTTTCTTTTTCTTCTTTTAATACCGCAGAAACTTCGTCACCTTCTTTTTTCTCTTCTTCTTTCTGAGTGAAAATATCCGTCTTCTGCAAAAGATTGTACCAGAGAATTGCTTTGCGGATATCGGAAGTGTGAACTTTTTCTTTGTCATATTCCGGAAGAACGGATTCAAAAAACTTTTTCAGTTCTTCATCAGAAGATTTTGAATCGAGCGCGGGCCGACCGTTTTGCTTGTCGTATATTTTTTTGAGCACATCTGCAAGCGGAACTGTGTCGCCATTATTTATGTAGATGCTAATATTATCCAGCACGCTTATTTTGTTCGATGAATGAACTGGAATTCTTTTTTTATCAGCAAGCGATTCAACAATCAAACCGCTTTTGCTTTGCGCGATTACTTTGAAAAGCCCGCTCATTCCGGAGATAGAAAGAATTTTGCTTAGATCCATTTTTTCAGATATAAAAGTTAGATTGCGAATGTAACAAACTTTCAAATATTACCTCTTACATATTCCTTATTACATTTACACATATCTTCGGCATCTTGAAAATGTTATTAGAAAATATCCGCATCGCGCTTCGTTCCATCAGAAGTCAATTACTGAGAACTATTCTCACCATTCTGATTATTGCCATTGGAATTACAGCGCTGGTCGGAATTCTCACAGCCATTGACAGCATAAAAAATTCCATCAACAGTAATTTTTCCGATATGGGCGCGAACACGTTTACAGTTCGCAACCGCGAAATGTCCATTCGAATCGGAAGGCGCGGAAAGAAAGCAAAAAAATTTCCTCCCATCACTTTTGCGCAGGCAATGCAGTTCAAAAAAGAATTTCAATATGGAACTGCTGTGGCGGTTTCCACATGGGCTTCGCAAACTGCCACGCTGAAATTCTTATCGAACAAAAGTAATCCGAATGTGCAGGTGCTTGGCACAGATGAAGATTATCTTGCAACTTCCGGCTATGAACTTGGCAGAGGAAGAAATTTTTCTTTTCAGGATATTCAAAATAATTCTCACGTAACAATTATAGGAGCGGAACTAATTCCTGTTCTTTTTAAGAAAAAAGAAAATCCGCTCGACCAAATTATTACTATCGGAAGCGCGAAGTTTACCATCATCGGAGTTTTGAAATCAAAAGGAAGTTCCATGATGTTTGGCGGAGATAAAATTTGCATGATACCTATTACAAGCGCGCGCCAATATTTTCCCCGGCCTGACATGAGTTTTACCATCAGCGTGCTTGCGTTCAACGCGCAAGTTCTTGACGCAACGCTTGCCGAAGCGACCGGTTTACTCAGAGGAATCAGGAAACTTGAAACGGGTGAAGAAGATAATTTCGAAATCTCAAAAAGCGATGCGCTTGCAGGAATTCTCATAGACAATATTAAATACGTAACGCTTGCTGCAACTATTATCGGAATCATCACGCTGCTCGGAGCGGCAATCGGTTTAATGAATATTATGCTGGTTGCGGTTGCGGAACGCACACGTGAAATCGGCACGCGAAAAGCGTTAGGCGCTACGCGTTCGGATATACGCAGACAATTTTTGATTGAAGCAATTGTGATTTGTTTGCTCGGAGGATTAGTAGGAATTCTTCTCGGAATTTTTATCGGCAACATCACTTCCTTTCAAATGCATTCCGGTTTCATCATGCCGTGGATGTGGATTTTCGGAGGGCTTGTGATTTGTGTAACGGTTGGAATTATTTCAGGAATTTATCCCGCGATGAAAGCAGCTAAACTTGACCCGATTGAAGCGTTGCGCTACGAGTAAATACAAAACCCTAAATCCCTAAAGGGACACTTCCTTCTCTGAAAACTCCGAAGTAAAATGAAATTTAATTTCGGGATAACTCTCCTGCGCTTTCTGTAACATCCACGCGCTCTCCGCAAAATATACAGGACGGTTTTCTTTATCGTAAGCAATGTTAAGAAGCTTCACGTTGAAAAATTTATCCATCTGTTCTTTGTTATCGGAAGTGAACCAGCATGCTTTGTAAAAATCTAACGGACGGAATTCACAGGAAGCGCCATATTCTTCACGCAAGCGAAATTGAATCACTTCAAACTGAAGTTCACCCACCGTGCCGACAATTTTTTTATTCCCCATCTGCTGAATGAATAATTGCGCAACGCCTTCATCCGTCAACTGGCGGATTCCTTTTTCCAGTTGCTTTGTTTTGAATGGGTCTTTATTAATTAACTCTTTAAAAATTTCAGGAGAAAAACTTGGAATGCCCTTGAATTGTAAATGTTCTCCTTCCGTGAGCGTATCGCCAATTTTAAAATTCCCTGTGTCATACAATCCAATCACATCACCGGGGAACGCTTCGTCTACAATATTTTTTGCGTTGCCCATAAAACTTGTCGGGCTTGAGAAGCGGAGTTCTTTATCAAGACGAACATGATGATAAAATTTATTTCGTTCAAACTTTCCGGAGCAAATTCTGCAGAATGCAATCCTGTCCCGGTGATTCGGATCAAGGTTCGCGTGAATCTTAAAAACAAATCCGGTGAAATTATTTTCTTCGGGAGAAACCATTCTTACATCTGCCTGCCGCGATAAAGGGAATGGAGCAATCTTCACAAACGTATCGAGCAATTCTTTTACTCCGAAATTATTTATTGCGCTTCCGAAGAAAACAGGAGCGAGATAACCTTCGCGGTACAAACTCCTATCAAACCGCTCGTAAACGCCTTCAATCAAATGCACATCTTCCCGAAGTTGTTTTGCAAAATTTTCTCCCACATATTTTTCAAAAGAAGAATCATTCAAATCATTTATTGCAATTACATCTTCCGCGATTCTCTGCTTGTCTGAAGAAAAAAACAACTGTAATTTTTTTTCATAAAGATTGTACACTCCTTTAAACTCGGAGCCCATTCCAATAGGCCATGAAAGCGGGCGGGTGTGAATGTGAAGTTCCTTTTCAATTTCTTCGAGCAAATCATACGGATCGCGTCCTTCGCGGTCAAGTTTGTTGATGAAAACAATTACGGGTGTATGGCGCATGCGGCAAACTTCCATGAGCTTTCTCGTTTGCTCCTCTACTCCTTTCACGCAATCAATCACCATGATTACGCTGTCAACTGCGGTGAGAGTGCGATACGTATCTTCCGCGAAATCTTTGTGGCCCGGAGTATCCAAAATATTTACTCGATAGCCGGAATAATCAAATGCCATCACAGAAGTAGCCACAGAAATTCCACGCTGCTTTTCTATCTCCATGAAATCGGAAGTAACTGCTTTCCTGATTTTATTCATCTTCACGGCACCAGCCGTTTGAATGGCACCTCCGAACAAAAGAAGTTTTTCCGTGAGCGTAGTTTTCCCTGCGTCAGGATGAGAAATTATTCCGAACGTTCTGCGTTTTGCTATTTCCTCTTTTTGTGTCATGATGATAAGGGCAATAAAGGAAATAGGGGAAATAAGGTTTACATATCCCCTATTTCCCCTATTCCACTATACCTTTCTACTCCGCCACTACTTCAAAATTCACTTTCAGCGATACTTCTTTATGAAGTTTAATGTTGGCTGAATAAGTGCCGAGAGTTTTAATGTTCGCTTCGTTCTCTATGGAAATATTTTTTCTATCCACATCGTAGCCGGCTTTTTTAATTGCTTCCGCAATTTGAATTGCAGTAACGGAGCCAAAAATTTTTCCTTTCTCTCCCACTTTTGCGCCAACTTTCAGTGTCATGTTTTTTAGAACCTCTGCCGCTTTTTGCGCTGCGGTGCGGATTTTTTCTTCCTTATGCGCACGCTGTTTTATAACCTCCGCGTGTTCTTTTCTTCTTCCTTCGGTTGCTTCCACAGCAAAACCTTTCGGAATTAAAAAGTTTCTTGCATATCCGGGGCGAACCTTTACCAGTTCATGTTTTGAACCGAGATGTTTTACATCTTCTTTTAATATTACTTCCATGTTTTAAAATGTTAGATGTTTGATGTTTGACGTTAGATGTTGTTTGAACTTCAAACATCTAACCTCTAACGGTTTTTATTTTAGCCCATCCGTTACGAATGGAAGAAGCGCCAGATGCCTCGCGCGTTTCACCGCTTGCGATACTTTGCGCTGAAACTTAATTGAGTTTCCGGTCAAACGCCTCGGAAGAATTTTCCCCTGGTCGTTGATGAAGCGCAAAAGAAAATCCGGGTCTTTGTAATCAATATAATGCCAGCGCATTTTTTTGAAGCGGCAATATTTTTCGCGTGTCACTTCAAGCACAGGAGGATTCAGATATCTGATTTCGCCTGTATCGGTTGTTATTACTGCCATAGTAAGGAAATTAAAAATTATGAATTATAAATTAATTATGCAGCCACTTCTTCTTTTCTATCCTTATGGCTGTCTTTTCGCGCAGCGCGTTTTGCTTTTCTTTTCTCCGCCCACTCGAGCGCATATTTATCGAGGTGAACGGTAAGATAGCGAAGCACGCGTTCATCGCGCCTGAATACAACTTCTAAATCAGCAATTGCATTGCCGGGCGATTCAATCTGAAAAAGTTGATAGAAGCCCGTGTTTCTTTTCTTGATGGGATAAGCAAGTTTTTTCAACCCCCATGATTCTTCGTGGACGATTTTCGCGCCCAGTTCCTTGAAAAGTTTCCTGTAACTGTTCACCGCCTCGCGCGTTTGTTCATCCGAGAGAACGGGTGTCAGTATGAAAACTGTTTCGTACTGTTTGTTTGACATTGTTTTTGTTTTGTCTCATGCCCTATCTCCGATTTATCGGAGCCATTGGACTCCGCGTTATTGCGGAGGGGCACAAGGGTTATTATTTATTTTTCCTTTTCTGAAAAAGGGACGCAAATATAAAAAAAGGTTTGATACGAAGGGAATGAAATTTCATAGTAGAAATTTAGCCCTATCTTTGCGCACGCTATGAAATGGAAGAATGGAAGAATGGAATGCTGGAAAAATGGTAAACCATTTAACCATTTAATCATTCAACCATTTTTTCTTTTTTTACTTGCCTTCTGCCTGTTGCCAACCTCCAACTTGCATTCTCAAACCCTTACCCAAACCGTCCGGGGAATTGTTATGGATGCCGATTCAAAGTCACCCATTGAACTTGTTGGCGTCAAAATAATAAATAGTGATTCAAACATTTCATCCGTCACCGATGCGAATGGAAAATTCCGCCTGGCGAAAGTTCCCGTAGGAAGGCACGCCATTAAATTTTCTTTGATTGGCTATGAAGATGCGGTGCTTCAGAATATTGTTGTCATTACCGGAAAAGAAGTGGTGCTGAATGTGGAGATGCGCGAAAAACTTTTAATGGGAAAAGAAGTGGAGATTGTGGCAGAGAAAGACAAAACAAAAGCGAACAATGATTTGGTGACCAACAGCGGAAGAAATTTTCAGCGCGAAGAAACCGAACGCTATGCCGGCAGCCGCGGTGACCCCAGCAAAATGGTTGCCAATTATGCGGGCGTTGCCACCGGAAACGATGCGCGCAATGATATTATTGTGCGCGGAAATTCTCCCCTCGGAGTGTTGTGGCGGCTCGAAGATACCGACATTCCCAGCCCGAATCATTTTTCCACGCAGGGCGCAACGGGCGGACCGGTGAGCATTCTCAACAATAATCTTCTCGGCTCATCTGATTTTCTCACGGGCGCTTTTCCCGCTGAGTACGGAAATAAAATGGCAGGCGTGTTCGATTTGAAAATGCGGAACGGAAACAACGAGCGTACCGAATACACAGGACAAGCCGGACTGAACGGGCTTGAAGCGGGCATTGAAGGTCCTTTCGGAAAAAAAGATTCCTCTTCTCTTTCCACCAACCGCGCTTCCTACCTTATTAATTACCGTTACAACTCGCTGAAGTTTTTTCAACTTCTCGGAATAAGTTTTGGCGTTTCAGGAATTCCAACGTATCAGGATGTTTCGTTCAAAGTAAATGTTCCCACTGCGAAAGCGGGCGTGTTTACGCTGTGGGGAATCGGGGGCGTGAGCGATATTTCTTTGCTCGACAGCCAGAAAGATTCTGCGGACTGGACGTTCACCGACTTTGGAGAAGACCTGAGGTTTGGTTCGAAGATGGCGGCAACCGGATTTTCTCATTTATATTTTTTCAATGAGAAAGTTTCGGGCAAGTTGAATGTTTCCGCTTCGGGTTCGCAATTCAACGTAACGATTGATACGCTTTCCGCCAGCAAAAATCCTTTCCGCGTTTATACAAACGATTCGAAAGACGGGCAGGTGTTTGCCAACTACACCGTGACCGATAAAATCAGCGCGCATCATTTGCTAAAGGCGGGTTATACCTGGAAAAACATGCAGGTGAATTATAAATCCTCTTATTGGTCGAGGCGCGATAAACTTACGCTCGACCAATTTAACGAACAAGGAAGCACCAATTCTTTCAATGCTTTTCTGCACTGGCAATACCGCTGCACGGATGAACTTACCTTCAACAGCGGAGTGCATTATAATTATTTTCAGTTGAGCAACTCGTATGCCATTGAGCCGCGCACAGGCATGCGCTGGCAGTTTATGCCGAAGCAAACACTTTCCGCATCGTTCGGAATGCACAGCCAAACGCTTCCGCTGATTTATTATTTCTATCAGACGTATGATTCGGCATCGGCAAAGTACGTGAACACCAACCGCGCACTTGATTTCAGCAAGAGCATTCATTATGTGATTGCGTATGATTACAACTTTGCAAAAGATTTTCGTTTGAAACTTGAAACATACTATCAGAACCTATACAATATTCCCATAGAGCAATACCGCAGCAATTCTTTTTCCACGCTGAATGTGGGCAACGAACTGGAGGGATTAACGTTTGTGGATTCGCTGCATAACAAAGGAACAGGGTTTAATTACGGAACTGAATTCACGCTGGAGAAATTTTTCAGCCGCCATTATTATTTTCTCTCTTCGCTTTCGGTTTATAATTCGCAGTACAAAGGCAGCGATGGAATTTTGCGCCACACTGCCTTCAGCGGTGGCTATGTGTATAATCTGCTTGGCGGAATTGAACTGCCCATCGGCCCTAAAAAAAACCACAGCATTTCGTTTGATGTGAAACTGACTTTTGCAGGAGGAAACCGCTACACTCCTATTGACATTCAGCAATCCATTTTGCGCAAGGATGCCGTGTATGTTGATTCGCTTGCCTTCGCGAAACAGTTCCGCGATTACCGCAAAGTTGATTTCAAAATTTCGTACCGCATCAACAGCAAAAAGGTTTCGCATTACATCTTCCTGCATGTTGAAAATATTTTCAACCGCAAAAATGTGCTTCAGCAGGTTTACAATGACAACAAACAGGCGGTGGTGCAGGAGTTTCAGTTGGGGTTGTTTCCCTATGGCGGCTATAGAATTGAGTTTTGAAGGAGCAGAACGCAAGCGAGTTGAGTTACTGAACCACCACTTTCAGTCCAAGCAGAGTCTCTCGGCAGAGGACTCTGCGCCATTCACGCAGTGTCCCGAAGCGGAGACACTGCTGCGGCAGAAAACTGCGTCAAAAAATTATTGCCCTTCTCCCCTATGAAAAATGACTTTTCAACAAACACAAGATGTTACATTTTAAAGTAGTATTTTCGCCTGATTTCATCACTGAAAATGACCAGAGACCAGGCGAAAGCCACCATAGAAAAGTTAGTTGAACGCTTCCGCGAACATCGGAACGATTACCATTTAGCCGATTATAACGAAGCAAAAACTCGTCAGGATTTCATCAACCCGTTTTTCAAAGCATTGGGTTGGGATGTAGATAATGAGGAAGGACACAGCGAAGCTTATCGCGAGGTGATCTATGAAGATAAGGTACTTGTTAAAGGAAAAGCGAAAGCGCCCGACTACGGATTTCGGCTTTCGGGAAGCGCGAAAAAAAGATTGTTTTATGTGGAAGCGAAAAAACCATCCGTTTCACTCAAGGCAAATAAAGAATCCGCCTATCAGTTGAGGCGTTATGGAAGCAGTGCGCAGGCGTATGTTTCCATTCTCACAAACTTCGAGGACTTTATTGTTTACGATTGTTCGCGCGTTCCAAATCTGCACGACAGCGCGAGCGTTGCGAAACTAAAGCACATTCACTTTGAAAAATATCTCGAAGAGTTTGATTTTATTTACGACACCTTTTCTCACGAAGCGGTTACGCATGGTAAGTTCGACAAGTATGTGCAAAGCGACACAAATAAAAAAGGAAGCCAAACGCTCGACAAAGAATTTGTTCAAAGTTTGGATGAGTGGCGCAGATACCTTGCCGTAAGTATTGCGCACAACAACCGAAAATTAAATGACGAAGAAATAAATTTTTCTGTTCAGCAGACGATTGACCGATTAATTTTCCTGCGCTTCTGCGAAGACCGCGCGGTAGAACCTTACGGACAGTTGCAGAAAGAAGTTTCAAAAGGAAATTCCTATCAAAATCTTTTTCATCTTTTCAAGTTAGCCGATGATAAATATAATTCAGGTCTTTTCGATTTCAAGAAAGATGTAATTACTCCTCACCTTAAGGTCGACAATAAAGTAATAAAATCAATAATTGAAGACCTTTATTATCCGCTCTGCCGATACGAATTTTCCGTAATGCCTGTTGAAGTTCTCGGAAACGCCTACGAGCAGTTCCTCGGAAAAGTAATTCGCATTACACCCGCGCGAAGTGTGCGCATTGAAGAAAAACCCGAAGTACGAAAAGCGGGCGGAGTTTATTACACGCCTCAATACATAGTTGAATACATTGTAAAAAACACTGTCGGAAAACTTGTTGACGGAAAATCCCCGAAAGAAATTGAGAAGATAAAAATTGTTGACCCCGCTTGCGGAAGCGGTTCTTTTCTTGTGGGCGCGTTTGAATATTTATTGAATCATCACATTAACTGGTATCACAATAAAGGTTACGCAACTAAAAAAGGAAAAGATAATCCCTTCACTCCGCAAGGCACATTAACCACCCACGAAAAAAAGCGCATACTGCTCAATAATATTTTCGGAGTTGATATTGACGCCAACGCGGTGGAAGTAACCAAACTCAGTTTGCTTCTCAAATGTATGGAAGGTGAAACCGAAGCCAGCATTAAACAGCAGCTTAGTATGTTTCACGAGCGGGTTCTCCCCGATCTCGATAAAAATATTAAAGACGGAAACAGTTTAATTGATACGGATATTTACGATAGTGAAATGGCTTTAGGTTTTGAGAAAAAAATTAAACCTTTCAGTTGGAAGAAAGGATTTCAGGATGTGTTTAAACAAGGAGGGTTTGATGTGGTGATTGGAAATCCGCCTTATGTTAATTTAGTATCTATTGAAGAGGAGCAACGGAGTTACTTTCAAGAAAAATTTAAAACCTGTAAGAATAAGAGCGATTTATATTCCTTCTTCATTGAAAAATCAATTTCTTTAATCAACGAAGAAAAATCTAAGTTTGGATTTATTGTTCCTCATACTTGGCTTGCTACTGAAAGTTTTGAATTGCTACGCAAATTATTGATTGAAAACAAACTAATTGAAGAAATTGTTGAAATGGGATTCAAAGTATTTGACGAAGCAATAGTCAGTACAGTTATAATTATTTGCTCTCATAATAATTCTTCTATCAAGGTTAGAAATCGTGATTTTTCTGAAAGAGTAAAAATTCCCTATAAGTTTCTTCAAAATAATAATTTCAGTATTGACCTTGAGTGGAGCGAAAGCAAACAAAAACTTTATGATAAAATTGGATTGGGTTCTGAGCCACTTGAAAAATTTATTTCATTTTCAAGAGGGATAAAGACAAGTGATGATACTCGTTTTATTCTTAATGACAAAAAAAATAAAGATTGCTATAAAATATTCAGAGGTAGAAATATCAAAGCATATCAATTAAATTGGGAAAAGGAATGGGTATGGTATCGTCCTGATTTAATGAAAGAAAAAGTTGGTTGCCTTCCGCATTCAAAAGAATTCTTTGAAGTATCTGAAAAATTAGTAACTCAAAGAGTGAATAGTTCTATGCAATTGCTGGTTACATACGATAATCATAAAAATTATTTTTTAGATACAGTTAATGTTTCTCGCTACGATTCATGGGACAAGAAACATTCATTAAAATATATCTGCGGTGTATTAAACTCAAAATTGGTTACGTATTGGTATTGCAATAAATATAAAATGCCTACTATCGGCTTATACGAATTACATTCAATCCCAATAAAGCCAATTGATTTTAAAAATACTGCCGAGAAAAATACACACGATGAAATTATAAAACACGTTGACTTACTTCTGAAACTTAATGAAGAATTACAAGAAGAAAAACTTCAAACAAAAATCGAACAGATAAAACAACGAATAGAACACAGCGAAGAAAAAATTAATGAATTGGTTTATGAGTTATACGATTTAAAGAAAGATGAAATAAAAATAATAGAAGAAGCACAAAATAAATGAGCATATCAGTTCGCATAAAAGAATAACCTGTCCCCCTCTTGAGGGGGATAAAGGGGGAGGAAAATGAAAGCCACAAAAGAAAACCATAACCTATATAACACGCACGTGCGAGAAAACGCACATGAGTTGCGTTACACCATGACCAAAGCGGAAGCATGCTTATGGAAGTACGCTTTAAGAGCAAAAATGATGAATGGATATACATTTAACAGGCAACGTGCAGTATTAAATTACATTGCCGATTTCATGTGCAAAGAATTAAGATTGGTAATTGAAGTGGACGGATATTCACATACTTTGGATGAGGTGATTAAAAAAGATGAAAAGAAACAAACCGATTTAGAAAAAGCAGGATTTACAGTTGTTAGATTTACTGATGAAGAAGTATTGAAAGGAATTGAAAATGTAAAACGAGCGATTGAACAAACAATAGAAAGATTGGAGGAAAATAAATAACCTCCCCCTGCCCCCTCCAGAGGGGGATAAAAAAATAAATGAGTATATCAGTTCGCATAAAAGATTGTATTGATAACCACGATAAATACGTGGAGAAATTGGCAACTAAATCTGATAAGGAATTAGCAAAGCGACTTGATTTAGTTCATATACAAATGGAGCTTGCCCATAAAGCAAAAAATACTGGTTCATTAGAACTGCTTGAAATCTGGCGCACACAAATAATAGAAGCACGTATTTACAAAGCCGAAAATAATATTGCAGATGTTCCGAGTGAAATCGAATTGGCAATTGCAGATATGGAAACATTCATAGCCAAAGCAGAAGAACGGCAGGAAATAGTAAAAGAAGAAACAAAACCTGTTGAACAGCCCGCGTCAAAAGTAAAGCAACAGGATGACGACAGTCAGTTAACCCTGTTTTAAATTCATAAGTACTCCTACAAAAAAGTTCGCATTTTTTCACCTGCATTCCACATCCAAGTTCAAACAAGCGCTCTCTCACCTCACACAAGCCCTGTCCGGCATTGAACAAGCGCAGTCCGTTAACAGACAAGCGCAGTTTGATAACGGATAATCTCCGTTTGATGTCAAACAAGCGCAGTCCGTGAACAATTAATAATTGTTTGTTAACAAACAGAAACTGCCTGTAAGCAGATTGAGATTTTCCGTTATTGGTCAGGATGTATTCGCTATTGGTCAGGATTTGTTCGTTATTGAACACAACCTGAATGGTAACGGATACAACGTGTGTGTGAGCAGGCAAGCCCTGTCTGTTGCCGGACAAGACCTGTTAGTTGTTTTCGTGTTACTGAATGACAATGTAAATCACATCGCTGAAGTTGAGAAAGTCCACCCCGTGAGTAACTGTTACCTTTCCCTGGGCGTTCACCGTGTGAACGGTAACCACCTTGCTGATGGCATGGTCGGAATCGGGCAGTTTGGTCTTGAGCGCTTTCTTGCTGTGAGCCGGATGCTTTGAAACGGCATAGCGCACCGCCACCATGCTGCCGGGTGGCAGCCCTTTTACAATGCACTCGGTTACGGAGAGGGAAATATCGCGCTCCCATTTTGCGGGCAGCACATTTTCGGCAGTGGTAATGCCGTATTCATATATATAGGTAAGCCCTCTCATTTTTTCAGAAGGCACGCGCACATGAAAACTTCCTTTTTCAGCAGGCAGCGATTCAAACACGCGCTGGTGCTTTTTAGAAATTCCTCTGGGAATGAAACCGGTTCTGCGGGCAATAACATCAAAGATGGAGCGGTCGCCCTGCGCCTTGTCGTTGGCAGGAATTTCCACATCGCTTTTCACCGCCACAATCATGCGGCAAAGTTTATCCACATCTTTTTGTTCCTGCGCAGTGAGCGAGGGCTTGGGGTCGGTGGCGCGGCTGCCTATTTCGGTTTGCACTAATTGCGCCTGCGCCTGAATTTGCGCATCGGTGAAATGCACGGAGGGAATATCGGGGTCGCCCGTGGTTTTAATGCCGAATGCGAAACTCACCAATTCCGAAATGGTCATTCTGTCTAAGTGAAGCATGATGTGAAAGTAACTGACTAATTTTTTCATAGGGGTTGGATTTAGAAATTCAGTTGTTATTTTTTCCCGTCAAAGGGCTGAAAGAGCCCGCCTGTTTTTTTGAGTGCGCAATTATAGAAAAGACCTGCTCAAGTGCCTATACGGTAAACACACTAAGCCAATTCTTGAACAGATAAATAGTTGCAAATAGCAATAAATTATTTCCTCTTCCACTAGACATTATTCAAAATAAGAAACCATGTGTATGTTGTCATTTCGACCGAAGGGAGAAATCTCCTCATTCAGGGGGAGATTTCTCACCCTCAAAGCAGGGTTCGAAATGACAAACCTCTATAAATATCTAATCTGAATAATGTCTACTATGAAAAATGAAAAAGACGATTGCCGCCTTGAGTGTGTAAACGAAAAAGAAATAAAAATACTTCAACTCAATGCCGATGGGCATAAGCCGGAGCGGATACGAAAAATCATGCGCCTGTCAGAAGAAAATTACAACGATGCCTGTTTTTATATGATTACAAAACTCAACTGCCACACCCTTGCCCGCGCGGTGGGCATAGTGGTGAATGCAGGCAAAATAAAAGTAAAGGGCTGGAAAAAATTCCGCAGCGTACAACTCACTCCTTGCGAGAAAAAAATATTGCAGCATTATGCCGATGGATACGATTGCGGGGACATAAAAAAAATAGAAGGCAAAAGCAAAAACACCATTCACAACCAGCGCGAGAGCATAAAGCGCAAACTGAAAAGCAAAACCATTGCCCGCGCAGTGGCGCTGGGGTTAGTGCTGCTTCTGGTGGAATTCACGGAACCGTAACCATTTTATTTCTTTCACGTAGAAATTGTACCTTTACAGCAAGCATGAAAAAATTCTTTTACCCTAAATCCCTAAAGGGGCTTTCTCACTTTCTCACTTTCTCACTTTCTTTTTTTATACTCCTTTCAGAGCAATGCGGGCATCTCTTGGCACAAAATCTGCTGCCATCCGAGCCGCGCATTTTTCTCGAAGGCGGCATTGCAAACTCCTGCATTGATTTAAGCCGCTACACCGGCTCAGGAATCACCAACACCTACAGGGGGCTTCATTTCGCTTTAGATGCTAAAATTAAGCGAACGGTTTCTATTTCCGCAGAAGCATCCTTGTTCCCCGTGCACCGGGTTTTTTTAAAATGGGAAGATGCGCACACGCGCAAATACGATTTGAACCTGCACTTTTATTTTTTCACCGCTTCTTCCACCAAATTATTTTTTCTTGCCGGCATTAACCGCCACCTGTGGAATGCGCTCTATGCCGGAACGCCCGACCCGTTGAACAATCTTTTCAGCGGAACAAACGTGGAAGTGAAATCGTGGGGAATGAATTGCGGAATGGGTTTTGTTTCCCCGCTCTATGATAACCTGGCGCTCAATGGCGATTTCCGTTTCTCCATTTCCGATGCACGCAAATGGGAAGCCCCCAACGTAATGGATGTGCTCCTCACCTTCGGAATTTCGTATTTCATCCGCGAACTGCCTTTGCCCGATAAAAAGCATAAAGTGAAAACTTCTCACACAGGAAAAAAGGTCTACAAGTGGACGGAGAAGGGCGCGAAGTGACGGCAGGGATATAGGGTATAAGGTATAAGTAAAGACATGCTGAATAGACATTATTCAAAATAAGAAACTATGTGTATGTTGTCATTTCGACCGAAGGGAGAAATCCCCTCATTCAGGGGGAGATTTCTCACCCTCAAAGCAGGGTTCGAAATGACAAACCTCTATAAACATCTAATCTGAATAATGTCTAATAAAAAAAAGAGCAAGCTTGCTGCAGCGCACCGCTCAACCGTTTTATCTTTGCTTTCTTCCGAACCTGGAGAGTTCAACAGGAGCTGGTCGTACAGGGCTTGCCCGCTGCGAAAATACCATTTTACTTTTTCCCGCTCCCAAAACTTTTCCTCACAATATTCGGATGGGTGAATCGTTAATCCCCGCGTGAAAAGTCATAAGTTACAAGAAACAGCCATGCTGTTTTTGCTTTGGGACTTGGAAATTGGAATTTGGAACTTGGGACTTTCAAATAAGGTTTAACTTTGCCGCCCATGAATCTCTCCATCGTCATCCCTCTTCTGAACGAAGAAGAATCGCTGCAGGAACTTTCTGATTGGATTGCGCGCGTGTGTTCAGCGAATAATTTTTCTTACGAACTAATTTATGTGGACGATGGAAGTTCGGATAACTCATGGAAAAAGATTCAGGAGATTGCTACGAAGAATAATAATGTAAAAGGAATCCGCCTTCAGCGCAACTACGGAAAATCTGCCGCGCTGCAACTGGGCTTTGAAGCCGCGCTGGGCGATGTGGTCATTACCATGGATGCCGACTTGCAGGATTCTCCCGATGAAATTCCCGGTTTATACAACATGATTTCGAAAGACGGATTCGATTTGATTTCCGGCTGGAAGCAAAAACGCTTTGACCCCTTTACCAAAACAATTCCCACCAAACTTTTCAACTTTGCTACCCGGAAAATGTCGGGCATTCACCTGCACGATTTCAATTGCGGGTTGAAAGCATACCGCGCAACTGTGGTGAAAAGCATTGAAGTGTTCGGAGAAATGCATCGCTACATTCCGGTGATTGCAAAGAAAGCCGGCTTCGGAAACATAGGGGAAAAGGTTGTGCAGCATCAGAAACGGAAATACGGAAAAACAAAATTCGGAATGGAGCGTTTCATCAACGGCTTTCTTGATTTGCTCACCATCAGTTTCATTTCCAAATTCGGAAAACGCCCCATGCACTTTTTCGGCTTGTGGGGAACAATTATTTTTTTTATCGGGTTTGGAATTGCCGTTTATCTCGCGGCAGCGAAAATTATTTTTGCCGAATATAAAATGACCGAGCGCCCGCTGTTTTATTTCGGTTTGCTTGCCATGATTCTCGGAACCATTTTATTTGTGGGCGGGTTTTTAGGCGAACTCGTTTCGCGAAATTCTCCTGTGAGAAATACATATCTCATCGAAAAAAAGATTGGAATTTGATTTCATTAGTACCAATTAGTAATTTAGTAGATGGAAATAAAATTCGACTGCCTTCATTTCAAAGGAGAAATTCCCTGCCTGCCGAACAAACTGCGCAACAAAGTTTGTCCCTCTTGCGATGAATACGAAAAAATTCAGACACGGATCCTGATTATAAAATTGGGCGCAATCGGAGACGTGATGCGCTCCACTCCCCTGCTCCATCGTTTCAAAAAAGATTTTCCTTCTCCGCACATCACATGGATTACGCACACGCCTGAAATTCTTCCGCGCAATTATGTAAATGATAATTATAAATTTGATTTTGCTTCCGTTTATAAAATTGAAAATACGGAATACGATATTGCAATCAACCTTGACAAAGACAAAGAAGCGTGCATGTTGCTGAAAAATGTGAAGGCAAAAAGAAAATTTGGTTTCACATGGGAAGACAATCATGTTGCGCCTGCCACTCCTCAGGCGGAGCATAAATTAATTACCGGTGTCTTTGACAACATTTCAAAAGAGAATACGAAAAATTATCTCGAAGAGATTTTTGAAATCTGCGGCATGAAGTTCAACGGAGAAAATTATCTTCTGAATTTCGATTCCAAACTTGCAGATAAATTTCAGTATATAAAAGAAAAAGCAAAAGGAAAAAAAATAATCGGCTTGAACACCGGATGCGGCAAGCGCTGGCAAACGCGTTTATGGCCCGAAGAATACTGGCTCGAACTGATTAAAAAACTTCAGGCGGAAAATTATTTTCCTCTTTTACTAGGCGGACCCGATGAAGACGAAATGAATAAAAAATATTCTGCATCCACCGCTGCATTTTATCCCGGAACTTTTTCATTGCAGGAATTCATTGCGCTCACTTCTGTTTGCGATGCGGTGCTCACAGCCGTTTCCATGATGATGCACATTGCCATCGGGCTGAAAAAACCGCTTGTGCTCTTCAATAATATTTTTAACAGGCACGAGTTCTACCTTTATAATAACGGAGTAATCATTGAACCCGCTTCCGGCTGCGATGATTTTTACGGCAGCAAATGTTCGCGCGAACGGCACTGCATGAAAGATATTCCGGTGGAAACAGTTTTTACTGCCATCAAGAAGTTTGTCTAACCTGAAACCAGAAACTTGAAACTCGCTTACCTTTCCACTTTCTACCCTTTCCGTGGCGGCATTGCGCAGTTCAATGCTTCGTTGTATCGCGCGTTTGAAAAAAACAATTCTGTAAAAGCATTCACGTTCACGCGGCAGTATCCCGATTTTCTTTTTCCCGGAGAAACACAAATGGTAACAGAAAAAGATAAGGCGGATAAAATTCCTTCTGAAAGAATTTTAGACAGCATCAATCCTCTCTCTTATTTTACCGCTGCAAAAAAAATAAATTCATTCGCGCCTGATGTTATGCTGATGAAATACTGGCTCAGTTACATGGCGCCTTCGCTCGGCACGGTTGCAAAAAAAGTGAAGAAGAATGCAAAAGTGATTACAATTCTTGATAACGTAATTCCACACGAAAAAAAAATCTTTGACGCTGCCTTTACAAAATATTTCCTGAAACAAAACCACGGCTTCGTGGTGATGAGCGATGCAGTGAAAAATGATTTACTGAAACTTTTGCCCGGTGCAAAATATATTTTTCATCCTCATCCTTTGTACAATCATTTTGGAAATAAAGTGGATGCTACAGAGGCAAAAAGAAAACTCAACATTTCGGAAAATAAAAAAGTTATTTTATTCTTCGGCTTCATCCGCGATTATAAAGGACTGGATTTGCTGATTGAAGCCATGACCAAATTAAACGATGAATATATTTTAGTGATTGCCGGAGAGGTTTACGGCCCTTTTGAAAAATATGAAAAGCAAATTGAAAGTTTGAATAGTAAAAATGAAATTGCGCTGCATGTCCGCTACATCAGCGATGAAGAAGTGCCTTTGTTTTTTTCTTCGGCAGATGTTTGCGTGCTGCCATACAAGTCGGCAACGCAGAGCGGAATAACGTCCATTGCCTATCATTTCGATTTGCCGCTGATTGCGACTGATACCGGAGGATTAAAGGAAAGCATCCATCACAACAAAACCGGAATCATCGTTGATTCTCCCGATTCAACTTTAATTGCCGATGCAATCAAAAAATATTTTTCAGAAAACCTGAAAGAAAAATTCCGGGAAGAAATAAAATTGCTTAAGAATAATTTATCGTGGGATTCGCTGGCAAACGCAATAATTGATTTCAGCAAAAGTTTATAACGCTATTTATTTTTCTCGGTGAGCATCGGTACAAAACGAAAATATCCGTGCTCGGTTTCTTTGTACTCCGAAGCCGATATTTTTTCAATCAAAACCATTTTCTGCATATCACCTTTCCCGACAGGAATCACCAATCTTCCTCCAACTTTCAATTGTTCTTTCAGCGGTTCGGGAATATAAGGCGCGCCAGCCGTTACCAGAACTTTATCAAACGGTGCGAATGCTTCCATTCCTTTGTAGCCGTCTCCGTAAAACATTTTCGGAACGTATCCCATTCGCGCAAGAATAATTTTTGTTTTATCAAACAATTCTTTCTGCCGCTCAATGGTAAAAACTTTTGCGCCCATTTCGAGCAGCACACAGGTTTGATAACCGCTGCCGGTTCCAATCTCTAAAACTTTTTCTCCGCTTTTTATTTCGAGCAACTGCGTTTGAACAGCAACCGTGTAGGGCTGCGAAATGGTTTGTCCCGCAGCAATGGGAAATGCTTTGTCTTCGTAAGCATGTTGAATAAAAGTAGTGTTGAAAAAAAAATGGCGCGGAACTTTTCCGATTGCATTCAAAAGATTTATATCGGTAATTCCTTTTTCAGCAAGCAACTTTACCAGCCGCGCGCGCATGCCCTGATGAATGGGTTCATCTTTCAATTGATTGGGAGAAACGGGCATTCTCTTTGAATGATTATTTTTGCAGGCAAATCTACAACGATTTATGATTAAGATTGGATTGTTCGGAGTTGGGCATCTCGGGAAAATTCATTTGAAACTTCTCAGGGAGATTCCGCAGTTTCAAGTTGCAGGTTTCTTTGACGTTGATAAACAAAAGTCACAGCAGGTTCAACAGGAATATAATATCACTGCATTTAATTCGGAAGAGGAATTGATTTCAAACTGCGATGCGATTGATATTGTAACTCCCACCATTTCTCACTATGAAATTGCAACAAAGGCGCTGAAAAAATTCAAACATATTTTTATTGAGAAGCCGCTTGCAAATACGCTGGAAGAAGCAAAACAAATTGCTTCTCTTTCAAAAGAAGTAAAAGTGAAAGCGCAAGTCGGGCATGTGGAGCGTTTCAACCCGGCTTTTCTTTCGGTGCAAAAATATTTTGATAACCCTATGTTTATTGAAACGCATCGTCTTGCTCAATTCAATCCGCGCGGCACCGATGTTTCGGTTGTGCTGGATTTAATGATTCACGACATAGATATTGTGCTGAGCGTAATTAAATCGAACATAAAAAAAATTAATGCGAGCGGGGTGGCAGTGGTGAGCGATACGCCCGATATCTGCAACGCCCGAATTGAATTTGAAAATGGCGCAGTGGCAAACATAACTGCCAGCAGAATTTCCATGAAGAACATGCGCAAGAGCCGGTTTTTTCAGCGCGATGCCTACATCTCTGTGGATTTTTTAGAAAAGAAAACAGAAGTCATCCGCATGAAATCAATTTCCAAAGAACCCGATGACCCGTTTGCCATTACGATTGACTTAGCCGGAAAAGGAATGAAACAAATTTTTTTCGACAATCCAAAAGTGGAAGAAACCAATGCAATAAAAATGGAACTTGAATCGTTTGCTGATTCTATTCTTAACAACAAACCAACTGCCGTCAGCGCAGAAGACGGTTATCGCGCGCTTGAAGTCGGATATAAAATAATGGAGAAAGCAATGCTTACTACTGTTTCCACAAATTAAAAAATGAAAAACAAAATTTATTTTTTCCTCTTCTGGGTTTTATGTATTTCCTGCCACAAAGAAGTTCCCATTCCTTCCTACATTCATATAGATAAAATGAATCTTACAACATTATCCACGCAGGGAACCAATTCGCAAAAAATAGTTGACGCCTGGGTGTATGTTGACAATGACCTGATAGGTGCATTTGAAATGCCGTGCACCTTTCCTGTTTTATACAGCGGAAAACACACAGTGAAAATTTTTCCAGGCATAAAAGAAAACGGAGTTGCTGCTACACGAATTCAATATCCGTTTTATTCCGATTATGAAACCGATGTAACCTTGACAGCAGGACAAAAAACTTTTCTTACACCAACCATAACGTACTCTCCGATTGCAAATTTTCTCTGGCTCGAAGATTTTGAAGCCGCCACGCACACCTTATGCAAAAGCGATTTCTCCAATGACACAACCTATATAAAAATCACGAAAAACATATCCGAAGTTTTTGAAGGAACCGGCAGCGGGAAAGTAGAACTCACCAGCGGTGGTTATTATGGCGTGAGTTGCAGCAAATATGCAGTTGCATCCAGCGGAAATATTTTTCTTGAATTAAATTATAATTGCAACACGGAGTTTACCATTGGCATTCAGGCGTATGATTCCGGAAACAATTTATTGCTTCAAACCGGCATAGTGGCATTGCTTCCCACCACCGGATGGGACAAAGCGTATGTGAACCTTGCCACTACGCTTCGCAACGCAGGCGCTGAAAAGTTTGCTGTTTATATTGCCATGAAAAAAGATGATAACCTTTCTTCTTCCTATTTATATATAGATAACCTCAAGGTTATAGATTAGGTGTTTATTATTTGTTAATAACTTCGCAGCGCCTTATGCAATAAAAAAAATGCGAAGGCGTTTGCGCAACAATGCTTTTTCATGCGGGATAAAACTTTACAGATACTCAAACATATTGTTGCCGATTTGTTCACTGCGGGCGCAGCATGGACAGCATTTTATTTTTTCCGGAAAGTTTATATAGAAAGCGCAAAGTACCACCAGCATATTCCCATTGAGTTCGGAAAAAAATTTTATTTAGGGTTATTGATAATTCCTTTTTTCTGGTTTGCGTTGTATGCTTCCACAGGCGCTTACAAAGATGTTTATAGGAAATCACGCTTAAAGGAACTTGGGCAAACTCTTCTTATTTCTCTCATTGGTGTAATTGTAATTTTCTTTACATTAATTCTTGACGATGAAATTATAACTTATAAAACCTATTACGAATCTTTCCTGGCAATTTTTTCACTGCATTTTTTATTTACATTCTCTGTACGGTTTCTTCTTGTAAGCAACACCGTTCATAAAGTTCACAACCGGATTATTGGTTTCAATACGCTTTTAGTAGGAAGCAATGAAGAAGCATGGAAAATTTTTAACGAGATGGAAAGCCAGAAAAAATCTTCCGGAAATAAATTCATCGGGTTTGTAATGGTGGACGATAAAAACGGTTACTCTCATAAACTTCAGCAAAAAGTTTCTTGCCTTGGAAATATTAATAATATTCAATCTAGCATCCGGGAAAAAAATGTGGAAGAAGTAATCATTGCCATTGAATCATCGGAGCATGAGAGTTTGGGAAAAATCATCAGCGAACTGGAAGATACTTCCGCCAGCATAAAAATTATTCCCGACATGTACGATATTTTATCCGGGCAGGTGAAAATGGGCAACGTGCTCGGCACTCCTCTCATAGAAATCTCGAGAGAAATTATGCCCGTATGGCAGCAAACGCTCAAGCGCATGATTGATATTGTTGTTTCCGTTTTTGTGCTGGTTATTTTCAGCCCGGTATTCGCAGTGGTTTCTCTCATAGTAAAGTTCGGTTCTCCGGGAAAAATAATTTACAGCCACGAGCGAATCGGAAGGCACGGAGTTCCATTTATGATTCATAAATTCCGTTCAATGGTTGACAATGCGGAAGAAAACGGTCCGCAGCTTTCCAGCAGCAATGACCCGCGCATTACACGCTTCGGAAAATTTATGCGCAGAACCCGCCTCGATGAACTGCCGCAGTTTTACAATGTGCTGATTGGCGAAATGTCCATTGTCGGTCCGCGTCCTGAACGCCAGCATTTCATTGACCAGATTTTACAACGCGCTCCGCATTACAAACATTTGTTGAAAGTGCGCCCGGGCATCACTTCGTGGGGACAGGTGAAATACGGTTATGCGGAAAATGTTGACCAGATGACTGAGCGCCTTAAGTTCGACATTATCTATATTGAAAACATGTCGCTCGCGCTTGATTTCAAAATCCTGATTTATACTGTGATGATTATTCTGCAGGGAAGAGGAAAATAATTACTGCAGAAAAAATATTCCTGTCTTTCTCTGCTCTCCCGAAATAATTTCCAGAATATAAATTCCGGATTCAAATTTTGAAATGTCTATTTCGGATTTTCCTCTAGATATTTTTTCTTCTTTCAGGTTTCTTCCATTCAAGTCAATAATTTTTGCTGAAGCATTTTTTTCTGAATCATAAAAGAGATTTAATGTTTTATTCGAAATAAAAAAACTGAAATTAAAATCAGATGTGTTTTCTAAAATTCCATTTGCCGAAACATACTCGTGCGCACCAACATCAATCACACCTGAAATATTTCTTGGAATATTATTCGCAGGATGAGAATACTCAAGCGCTGGAGTCAAGTTGTAACCGTTGCTTGCAGTTCCGGCATTTGCTCCTGCATTAATCGCTCCAGAACCTGCAGTGAGATGATAATCGTAATTTGAAGCGTTTACAAATCCGCAGTTCGCAATAGTTGTTACAACCCAGTTTTTCATAGTGTCAATGGTGGTTGCTGAGCCGCTTAATAACGTTCCGGGTCCGGCAAAAATATTATTGTATGCTTTGTACAAATCCATTCCCGTTTGAAGCGTAATAAAAGTTCCGTTGCTTTTATCATTCACCACCGTATTATTGATGAAATAAAAATTATTGGGAGCGGGGTTTGTTAAACCTTCCAATCCGTATTCAATAATGCCTGAGTTGGTGGAGTTGGGTCCCTGCTCAATAATATTTCCCATCACGATTGCCATGCCTCCGTTGGGTAAATCCATTTCGCGGCTGGCATCGCCTGTTGCTTCATTGCTGAAACGGTTATACAAAATATAATTTACACTAGCGCGTGATTTCAATTCATGCCCTATGGAAGCAAGATGAGAATAGTTGTAACGAAAAATCAACGTGTCGCTGTGATTGATGTAAAGATTGTGCGAATAGCCATCGCCATATCCATTGTGCGCAAACTCTGTGAACTCAATTAAAATTGGAGAAGTGCTAACACCGTTGTCTAAAATGCCATCATCATTGTCGTGAAAATAACAGTTACGAATGGTAATGCCCGATGCTTCAAAGCGAATGCCCGCCCAGTTTTTGCTGTTTCCAACCACATCGTGGCAGTGGAGGAATTCAATATACTCAACCGTACAATTGTTTCCGTCAATCACAAAAATTCCTTTCTGCCCGTAAGAAGTATTGTTCGCATCAAGCGTTGCCATTCCATTCACTCCGCGGATAAGTAAATTATTTGCTGTCCATTTGCAGACATCGCCTGTGTAAGTCGCAGCGTCAATTGAAACAGTATCTCCACTCGCAACAAGCGTTGAAACCTGGCTCGGCATTGTATAAGTTTTTGCAGGACCAACGAGCCAATTGACTGCATGGCACATGTAAGAGGTCAGATGGAAGATGGAAAAAACAAAAAGCGAAAGAGTAAATTTTTTCATGATGTGAATTTTTGCCGAAGGTATGTTTCGCAAAAGAATTCTCCAAATAAAAGATTGCCAGAGTAAAGCGATTATTTGATGCCGAATTATAATCTTTTCAGAAAATGAAAACCTCTTGCAGTATATCCTTCGCGCCAGTAAAATTTATGGCCGGAGAAATTTTCCACGTACGCATCAAGCATAATTGTTTTGCAACCGTTACACTTTCCCTCTTTTTCCAGCCACTTGAAAAGTTTTTTACCGACTCCTTTCGAACGGTAATTTTTATCTATGACAACATTATCCGGCTCAATGTATTTATCGCTGTAAAGTTTTGTTGCAATCCAGAAACCGGAAATGCCAATGCATTTTTTTCCGTCAAACACACCAACCATTCTATATCCCTGCTTCAACATTTCAGGAAGTATCCGCCTGAAATCTTTTTTCTTTGCGTTTGCGCTTAATTGTTTTAGGAGAGGAAACTGAAGAAGCATTTCTTCTTTGGAAAGTTCGCGGATAATAAAATTGGAATTCATCTTAGTAATTCAGCAGTTCTTCCATCGCCTTCGCCACCTTCTCCGCATTGGGAAGCATGGCGGCTTCGAGCGTGGAGTTGAGCGGAATGGCGGGAAGATTTTCCGAGCCAATAATCCGCACAGGAGCATCGAGCGATTCAAAACATTTTTCTGCAATAAATCCCGCCAGCGCCTGCGCAAAAGAATTCTGTGGCGGTTCTTCTGTCACAACTAAACAACGTGAATGTTTCCGAACGGAATTGAAAACAGTTTCTTCATCGAGCGGAACTAAAGTTCTCAAATCAATAATTTCTATGCGATCCGGAAATTTTTTGGAAGCGTTCTTCGCCCAGTAAACGCCCATTCCGTAAGTGATAATTGTTATCGAAGATTTGCTTGCATCTTTTTCTGCAGATTGTACAATCCTCGCTTTCCCAAATGGAATAATATAATCCTCATCCGGCTCAACCGTCTTTGCATCTTCCGTTCCTTTTATTTTGCTCCAGTAAAGTCCTTTGTGTTCGAGAATCACGCAGGGATTCAGATCGTAGTAAGCAGATTTAATCAGTCCTTTCAAATCAGCGCCTGTAGATGGATACGCAACTTTTATTCCGCGAATGTTTGTTACAATACTTTCTACCGAGGAAGAATGATACGGACCACCGCTTCCGTATGCGCCAATCGGTACGCGGAGAATCATGCTTACCGGATATTTTCCATTGGTGAGATAACACGAGCGTGCAACTTCAGTGAACAATTGATTTAATCCCGGCCAGATATAATCTGCAAACTGAACTTCAACAATTGGTTTCAATCCGACCGCAGACATTCCAACGGTACTTCCAACAATAAATGCTTCCTGAATCGGAGTATTGAAAACTCTTTCATCACCAAATTTTTCTGCAAGCGTTGCTGCTTCGCGGAAAACTCCGCCTAATCTTTTTCCAACATCCTGTCCATAGAGCAAACATTCTTTATGTTTCTCCATTAATTCGCGAATCGCAAACAAAGCAGAATCCACCATCACTTTTTTTTCTTTTCCCTTAGGTTCGCGCTCGCCTTTTTCTTCGGTGATAGGAGTTGGCGCGAATGCGTGAGTGAATAAATCTTCGGGGCGCGGGTCTTCAGAATTTTTTGCACGCTTGTAATCTTCTTCCACTTTTTTCTTTACGCGTTCTTCAATTGCGTTCAGTTCATCTTTATCAAATCCTTCAATGATTAATTTATTTCTGAAGCGAGGAAACGGGTCACGGAGTTTTTGTTCTTCCAAGTCCTCGCGATACCATTCCTTACGAACTCCCGATGTGTGATGATTCAGCAGCGGAACTTTCGCGTGAATGAGAAACGGTCTTCTTTCTTTACGGATGATTTCCAAAACTTCCTGAATTGTTTTATAGGATTGAAAAAAATCTGTTCCGTCAATGCTTCGTGTCTCCAGTCCGTGAAAACCTTTTGCAAATTCAGTTGCATCCTGCGCGCGGATTTCATCCGAGTGCGCGGAAATATCCCAGTCATTATCTTGCACAAAATAAAGTATAGGAAGTTTTTTCAATACTGCCATCTGGAATGCTTCAGAAACTTCACCTTCAGTGATTGAACCGTCACCGAGAGAACAAACAACTACTCCTTTTTCTTTTTCATCCGTTGGCGGAAAAACTTTTTCTCTATACTGAATTCCCATCGCAACTCCCGTAGTGGGAATCGCCTGCATTCCTGTTGCAGAAGATTGATGCGGAATCTTCGGCATATCATCGCGATTCAAACTCGGATGAGAATAATAAGTTCTTCCTCCTGAAAAAGGATCATCGCGTTTCGCCATCAACTGCAACATTAATTCATACGGCTGCATTCCGATTCCGAGAAGAATGGAATCATCACGGTAGTAAGCCGAGAGCCAATCCTGCGGCTTCAACTGCAAGCCAAGCGCGAGTTGAACTGCTTCGTGCCCGCGCGAAGTAGCGTGAACATATTTGGAAGTGAACTGCGCGTTCTTATCATAAATCTCCGTCATCGCCTTCGCGGTGCACATCAACTCAAACGCTCGAAGAAGAATTTCTTCGGAGATTTTAATTTTGGTTTCTGTTTCACGCATAATTCTAAGCGTAAAAATAATCTATCCATTGGAACTACAAAGCATTCGTAGAATCATAAGATATTGACTTGAAAAAGTAAAAAGTCGTTCGAATTAATTTTTATTTTTGCCAACTAAAATCACTATATGAAATTATTTTCCGCTCTCACTTTAATCGTCACAATTTTTCTTTTCTCATTCAGCCAGACAAGCAAAAAGAAACATCCGAAGCCAACCACTCCGGCTGTTGCTGCCGACACTTTCAAATACAATGTCGAGCAGTTTGCCGACATACGAATTCTCCGCTACCAGGTTCCGGGCTTTGAAAAACTTTCGCTCAGGCAAAAAGAACTTCTTTATTATTTATATGAAGCCGCGCTTGCGGGAAGAGATATTTTCTGGGACCAGAATTATAAATACAATCTCACTGTGAGAAAAACTTTGGAAGCGATTGTTTCCACTTACAAGGGTGATAAAAAATCAGCCGACTGGAAAAAATTTATGGTGTATGCAAAGCGCGTATGGTTCTCGAATGGAATTCACCACCACTATGGAATGCAAAAATTTCTTCCTGAATGTTCGAAAGAATATTTTACAGAGCTGATTAAAAATTCCAGCGATATGGAGCTTCCTTTGGCGCCTCACGAAAAACTGGATGCGTTCATCGCGAAAATAATTCCCATCATTTTCGACCCGAATGTTGCCGCGAAAAAAGTCAACCTCGACACTAAATTCGATTTGGTGGAATCCTCGGCAACAAATTTTTACGAAGGCGTGAATGAAAAAGAAGTTACCGAGTTTTACAAATCAATGAACAAGCCCGATGATAAAACTCCTGTTTCCTACGGGCTGAATTCAAAAGTTACAAAAGTGGATGGAAAAGTGGTGGAGAAAGTTTGGAAAGTGGGTGGAATGTATTCGGGCGCGCTCGATAAAATTGTTTACTGGCTGGAAAAAGCAAGCGCCATAGCGGAAAATGACGCGCAGAAAAAAGCACTCACACTTCTCATCGAGTTTTATAAAACAGGCGACTTGAAAAAATTTGACGAGTATTCCATCGCGTGGGTTCACGATACGGAATCGGCAATTGATGTGGTGAATGGTTTCATTGAAGTGTATGGCGACCCGCTGGGAAGAAAAGGAAGTTTTGAATCCGTTGTGTCGGTAAAAGATTTTGAAGCGAGCAAACGCATTGCGGCAATTGGCGGACAGGCACAGTGGTTCGAAGATAATTCTCCGTTGAAGCCGGAACATAAAAAGAAAAACGTAAAAGGAATTTCCGCGAAAGTAATTCTCACGGTGGTTGAATCGGGGGAATCGGCTCCCACTACTCCGATTGGAATTAATCTTCCGAACGCAAACTGGATTCGCCAGCAGCACGGAAGCAAATCGGTGAACCTTGGAAATATTGTTTACGCATACGAAAAAGCAAAATCTCCTTCGCTGCTCGATGAGTTTTACATTAATCCCGAAATGAACAAGCGCGTGAAAGAATTTGGCGCGCTGGGTGGAGCGCTTCACACCGATATGCACGAAGTGATTGGTCACGCCTCTGGACAAATTAATCCGGGCGTTGGCGACCCGAGCGAAACGCTGAAAAATTATGCGAACGCTCTCGAAGAAGGGCGCGCGGATTTAGTTGCGCTCTATTATATTCTCGACAAAAAATTAATTGAGATTGGCGTGATGCCTTCGCTTGAAGTCGGAAAAGCGGAATACGATAATTATATCACGAACGGTTTGCTCGTGCAGCTCGCGCGGTTGAAATTAGGCGACAACATTGAAGAAGCGCATATGCGCAACCGGCAGATGATTGCCGCGTGGTGCTATGAAAAAGGAAAAAAAGATAATGTGATTGAACGGAAAAAATCTCCCGAAGGAAAAACTTATTTTGTGATTAACGATTACGAAAAACTCCGCACGCTCTTCGGGGAATTATTGAAAGAAGTGCAGCGCATAAAATCGGAAGGCGATTACAACGCTGGAAAAACTCTCATAGAGAATTACGGAGTGAAAGTGGATGCCGAACTTCACAAAGAAGTCCTTGACCGCTACAACAAAGTTGGAATTGCACCTTATGCGGGTTTCATCCAGCCGAAATTAATTCCAGTGATGAGCGGAGATAAAATCACCGATGTGAAAATTGAATATCCTTCTGACTTTGTACAGCAAATGCTGGAGTATGGGAAAAAATATTCACTACTGGCGGTGGTGAATTAGTATTTTTTAATCTTCGAAAAACGAAACGATACGAAAAATACGAAACAACTGCCATTCTTCTCTTTCGTATTTTTCGTACTAATTCGCTTTTCGAGGATTTGCTTTGAACTTCTCAATATACTTTTTCGTAAAGTCCGAAAGAACCAAACGCCCGCTCATTTCCGCGCGCTCGATGAGGAGTGTATCCCAGTTTTCTGTTCCTTCCCACATAACTTTTTTCAGTTGAGCCATTGCTTCAGGACTGCTTTGCGAAAGTTTTTCCGCGAGAGATTGAACCGCATTATCTAATTCAGCAACGGAAGAAAAAATATCCGCATACAATCCTTTTTCACGAGCCCAGTTTGCATCTTTCCATTCGGTGGGATTTATTGTGAGCGCAGTGAAAGCCGATGTTCCAACTTTTCTTTCCACTGCAGGACCAACTACAAACGGGCCAATTCCTAAAGCGAGTTCGCTTAAACGAATAGAAGCGTCTTTCACCGCTAACGTATAATCTCCAGCAGAAGCAAGCCCCACTCCACCTCCAACAGCTTTTCCGTGCACGCGGACAATTACAAACTTTGGAACTTTGCGGATGGCGTTAATCACAAAAGAAAATCCGGAAAAGAATTTTTTCCCTTCTTCAAAATTCTTGATTGTCATGAGTTCGTCAAATGAAGCTCCTGCACAAAAAGATTTTTCTCCTTCGCTTTGCAAGATAATAACTTTTGCTTCTGAATTATTTCCTGCGGAAGTAATTTCATATGCCAGTTTTCTAAGAATTGCTCCAGACAGAGAATTGCTTTGCGGATGAAAAAAAGAAATCGTTGCGATTCCGTTTTCAATTTTTGATTCTGCTTTTCCGTTCTCCATAAATTATTTTTCAAAAAGTTTTGAATGTTCCACTTTGCAAATCTGGCTTAAATATCTTTTATACCATTTGCTCACTTGCGCTTTGGCAGTTAAGTGCGTGGAGTTTATTCTCCAGTTATTTATCGCTTCCATATTTTCCCAGTAAGAAATAAAAATACTTTGATTATCCTTCTTCACATTTTCCCATCCTAAAAATCCAATTTGTGTTTGCGCAAGCTCCATTAGCTTATTGTCCATTTCATAGTAGCCAGTTAAATCTTCTTCTTTGGTAGAAATAAAAATCACTGCGTAATAATCTTTTTCAGGAGGAGCGCCTTTGAGCCACATAAATTTTTTTCAGGAGATAAAATTATCAATTTATCTTTGAAGCCATTTTAAAAAAATATACAATGAAAATTAACTGGCACGAAGCGGTTCAGCCGCTCATTAAAAAATACAAAGGCAAAAAACATCCGCTCGATTACAAAAATTTGTATCAACTGGTGGTGATGGTGATTCTATCCGCGCAGGATTCTGACCGGCATATAAATCAGGTTGCGATTCCGCTCTTCGAAGCATTTCTAGATATACCTTCGCTGGCGAGAGCTGATGAGCAAATGCTTCATAAATATATTTCAGGCGTTAGAAATTTTGGAAACAAAACCAAGTGGCTGATGAATCTTGCAAAGACAGTAAAAGAAGACAAAAATATTCCTCTGACAATGGATGGATTGACAGCACTCACAGGCATCGGAAGAAAATCCGCAAACGTAATTATGCGCGAGACAGGAAAGAAAGCCGAAGGCGTGATTGTGGATTTACACGTTGTAAGAGTTGCACCGCGTTTAGGAATCGCTACTGGCACTGATCCGAAGAAAATTGAAAAGCAAATTATGGAAACACTTCCTGAAAAAGATTGGAGAGAAATTGGAATGGCGATTTCATTTTTAGGAAGAGAAATTTGCAGACCGACAAATCCGAAACACGAAGAGTGTGTGATGAAAGAAGTGTGCGGGTATTACAAAGAAGTGAAAAAGAAAAGTTAATTCTGATTTTTCTTTTTTACCATCGTAAGAATGGTTGCAATGCCTACAGTATCTCCCATGGTTAAATCCACTTCATATTTTTTTCTGATTTCTTCTGAACTTGCATCGTAAATATCCACAACCCATTTTACAATTCCAACTTTTACATCTTCACCGTTAGCGGCTTTCAATCCTTTGTCATTTTCTATTTTTTCTTTGCAGGTAAAACGAACTCCGATTGTCATTCCCGGATAAATTGGTTTTGTAAAACGGCATTCATCCAAACCATAATTAAGAAGAACAGGTCCTTTCGGAGGATCAACAAATAACCCCGCTGCACGCGACAAAATAAAATATCCGTGAGCAACCGTGCGTTTGAAAATTGTTCCTTCTAAAGAATCAGGTTCAAGATGCGCGTAAAATTTATCCCCGCTCAGTTCAGCGAAGTTGATGATGTCATCTTCGGAAACAGTGTGAGTTTTTGTAATTAAAGTTTCACCCACTTGCAACTCTTCAAAATATTTTCTGAACGGATGAACATCCGTATGAATATATTTTCCGCCAATCTGATATTGATTCGTGATGTTTGTAATCGTAGTTGGCGAACCTTGAATGGCGGTGCGCTGCAAATAATGAAACACTCCGCGCTTGCCACCCATTTCTTCTCCTCCGCCCGCTCTCCCTGGACCACCATGAACCAACATCGGCATAGGAGAACCGTGGCCCGTACTTTCTTTTGCGCAATCGGAATTGAGAATTAAAATTCTTCCGTGCATCGATGCAGAACCAAGCACATATTGCTTGGCTATTTTATCATCACCAGTAATAATTGAACTCACAAGTGAACCTTTCCCCATTTTCGCTAACTGAATTGCTTCGTCAATATTTTTGTAAGGCATTAAAGTTGAAACCGGACCGAATGCTTCCACATTGTGGCAATCAATATTTTTAAATGGATTTTCATTCAGGAAAATTATCGGAGGCATGAACGCGCCTTTGTTTTTATCTGCGCCTTTCACTTCAAACTTTTCAAAATCGCCAATAATTATTTTTTGCGACTTGGAAAGTTGTTCAACTTTTTCTTTAACTTCTTTTAACTGAGTCATTCCCGCGAGTGAACCCATGCGAACTCCTTCCACGTTCGGATCGCCAATGATATTTGATGCTAATCTTTTTCCTAAAGCAGTTCTAACTTCTTCCACACGATTTTCAGGAACTATAATTCTTCTTATTGCTGTACATTTTTGTCCTGCTTTGGTTGTGATTTCTCTTACAACTTCTTTTATGAAAATATCAAACTCGGGTTTGTCCGGAGAAACATCAGAACCAAGTACACAGCAGTTCAACGAATCGGCTTCCATATTAAAGTGAACAGATTCTTCAATCAATCTTTTATTGCTCTTCAGCATTTTTCCTGTTGATGCGCTTCCTGTAAAAGTCACTACATCCTGATTCATTGTATAGTCAAGAATTCCGTTTGCACTTCCGCAAATTAATTGCAGTGCGCCTTCGGGAAGAATTTTGCTCGCGATAATTTCTTTTACTACTGCTTCAGTGAGAAAAGAAGTTATCGTTGCGGGTTTCACAATGGCGGGAACGCCCGCAAACCAATTCACCGCAACTTTTTCGAGCATTCCCCATACGGGAAAATTAAATGCGTTGATGTGAATGGCAACGCCTTCTTTCGGAACACAGATGTGATGTCCGATGAAAGTATTTTGATTTGAAAGTTTTGCTACATCGCCTTCCACACAAAAAGTTTCATTGGGAAATTGCCTGCGCAAAGATGAATACGCAAAAAGATTTCCGATTCCTCCTTCAATGTCTACCCAAGAATCAATTTTTGTTGCACCCGTTGCCCAGGAAATTTTGTAGAACAAATCTTTTTTCTCCATCAAATGCATCGCAAGCGCTTTCAACATTAATCCCCGCTCGTGAAAAGTTAGTGTGCGGAGTTTCGGTCCGCCAACAGTTCGTGCATACTCGCACATCTTCGCAAAGTCAAGCCCTTTTGAAGAAGCTGTTGCGATTTCTTCTCCCGTAATGGCGTTGTATAAAACTTGTCCTTCGCCTTCACCGGAAATAAATTTTCCGAGGGCGTAGTTTTCTAATTTACGGAGAGAAATTTTTGCAGCGGTAGTCATAGGAATATTTTTAGAATTCCAAAGGTAAAAAATCCTTCTTATGAATTTGTCTTTTTCTACCTTTATACTCTGATGAATCCTTTCAAAAAATTCAAAAACTACTTTATCGGCAGTGCACTTGCTAACACAGATGATGTTTTTGAAAAGGCGCGAATTGAATTAATGTTTGATTATTCAGTTTTTCTTCTTGTGATGGGATGTATGTTCACAGGCAGTGTAATTGCCAATCATAATACATGGGAAATTTATCTCACTACTTGTTTCGCTATTCCTTCTATCACCAGTTTGTTATTTATTCTCAAGAAAACAAAAAATGTGAAATATGCAGGATACCTGTTTGTGTTCATGCAAATAGTAATGCACATTGCAAACGGATATATAAATAAATATGAACCAAGAATAGATGGCATACTCTGGTCTATCACTTCTATAATTCTTGTGTTTTTTGTTCTTGGAAAAAAGTGGGGATTGGGAATTACAATTTTTATTATTCTTCAATATTCCCTTGGAGCGATAAACGCCAGTACCGGATATAAAATTTTTAACTACACAATTCCACCGGAGCAGTTTTTGAAGGAAAGTTATTTTGCGACTCTTATTCCTTTCGCCCTCATCGTTTACGGATTAACACAGATATTAAATACAAGAACAGGCGCAGAAAAACAAATTCAAGAACAAAAAAATAAATTGGAGGCAAGCCACAAAGAACTTCAATTAAAAAATAAAGATATTACTGATTCAATTAACTATGCAAAAAAAATTCAACATGCTGTTTTACCAAATGAAGAAACAATTTACCGAAGCATCCCTCTTTCGTTTATTTTATATAAGCCGCGTGATATTGTAAGCGGAGATTTCTTTTGGTTTTATGAAATTAACCGAGATAATTATATTATTGTATGTGCCGATTGCACAGGCCACGGAGTGCCGGGCGCGATGATGACAGTTATTGGAAGCAGTTTGCTCAATCAGACAATCGTTGATAATAAAATAACACAGCCATCGCAAATTCTTTTGGTGCTCGATAATTTCATCAACATTACTTTGAAACAGCAGAAAGAACACGAGCATTCTGTTCAGGACGGAATGGATTTATCTTTGCTGAAAGTGGATAAGGCAAAAAAGGAATTCACTTTTACTTCTGCCAAACGTCCGGCTGTTTTCATTCGCAACAAAGAAATGACTGAACTAAAAGGAAGCAAACATACACTCGGTGGAATGATAACGGGGTGCAAAGTATTTAACGAAGTGAAAATGGATTACCGCGAAGATGACATCATTTATTTTTATACCGATGGTTTCACCGACCAGTTTGGCGGACCCAAAGGGAAAAAGTTTTCTTCGAAGCAACTAAAAGAAACTTTTCTGAACATTCACAAACAACAAATGACAGAGCAGAAAAATAAACTTTCTTCTATTTTAGAAAACTGGAAAGGAAACCTGGAACAGGTGGATGATATTCAGGTAATAGGAATCAGGTTTTAATATTCTGATAACCCGAATTGCTTTGCGTGATGCTGAAAATGTTTATGAAGCAAGTGAACCCATTGCTCAAAATTAAATTTACCCGCGAAAGGATTTATTGTAGTGCGCTGTGAATCTTCAAACATGGAAAAAAATTCATTCAACTCCGTTTCAAATTCTTTTATTGAATTTTCCATAGACAAATTACGGACTGGATTCGGTTGAACCGGGAGAAGATGATTGGTCGTATTCTCGCGGAAAGGTTTATCGCCGAGAAAAAACTTGCGGGCTTTTTCTGTGAGTTCTTCCGTTAATTCTTTTTTCTGATATTCTTTTCCCGTTGCCACGCGCGTGGAATCTGTGAGATGTTCCACCATTTGCTGTGCGTTCATCTTTCCCCATTTCCCTTTTGCTGTCGGTTCAAGCGAGCGCAAGTGATTGGGGAAATTTTTCATATATAAAATATTTTCCTGCATGATTACTCCTTTACTATTTTATGAATTGAAATTCCATTTTCAGTTTTTACTTTCAGTAAATAAATTCCTTTACTACTACGAATTATGAATGAGTTCGAATTACGAATAGGTTCAATTAATATTTCTTTTCCATAAATATCAAACAACCTTACCTCCGTAATTCGTAATTCGGAAGGATTTGTAATTCGCAGAGAAAAAAAATCCGATGATGGATTAGGATATACAATTATCTCTTCCGAAAAATAATTCTCCTCCACTCCATTCGCTCCGCATTGCAAACTATGCTTTCGAAAAAAATTCCAGATTTCTCCGCTTGCATTGATGTCTTCATTTGTATTTCCTAAACTCGGAACTGGAACTCCGCCCGGCCAGGTGTGCCCGCCATTCGTAATCTTGAAAAATACAACTTCAGAATTATTTTGCCCGGGGCTGTAAACATATTTTGTAACGGTGCAGTTATCCGCAGGATTTATGTCAGGAACATTTGTAACAAAGGGAGTTTGCGGACAAGCATCTTTTCCCACCCATATTTTTATTGTTGAATCCACAGAAACATATCCGGGAGACATGCCATTGTAATTAACAATACCATCAGCTGTGCCATGAAAATACATCAGGGGAATGGGACAAATGCTCTGGCAAAATATTCTTGTACTATCAGACATCAATCCGGAAACCGGAGCGATGGCTGCAATTTTATTTTCCAGTTCGCATGCAAGTCGAAAACTCATGAATCCTCCATTCGAAAGTCCGCAGGAATAAACTTTTGTGGAGTCAACGCTGAAATTTTTCTTCATCGTGTCAATCATCATGGAAAGAAACCCGACATCATCCACAGACGGATTTGTTCCGAATCCTGCGTTCCACGCCTTGTTCACTCCATCGGGGTAAACCACAATAAATTTTCCTGTATCCGCTACTGCGTCCATTTGCGAATATACTTCCTGCTGCGAAGCATTGGAAGTATAGCCGTGCATATTAATTATCATCGGGTATTTTATGCTCGAAGTATATCCGGTTGGAAGATGAACAATATAACTGCGAAGAATACTTTGATAGGTAAAGCTGTAAGTTTGGCTAAAACAGTGCAGCGAAAACAGTAAAATGATAAAAAGAAAAAACTTTTTCATGATTTTGTTTTCTTCCATGTATTATAATTGGATTTCTGTTTTTCTTTTTTAGCAGTAGCTTCTCTTAAAGGTTTTGCTTCTTTCATCTGCGCAAGGCAATCTTCTGTTAACTGCTGATAAATTTTTGTTCCTTCTGTTTTCCATTCCAGCATTTCATCCGAAACATCTTTTATAATTTTTGCCGGATTGCCGATTACAAGTTTTCTCTCTGGGATTTTCATTCCATCTGTAACGAGCGAGAGTGCACCAATGATACAGTCATTACCAATCTCCACATTGTCCATTATTACCGAATTCATTGCGACTAAAACATTTTTTCCAATCTGCGCTCCGTGAATAATTGCTCCATGACCGATGTGCGCGCCTTTTTGTAAACGCACCGTCACACCAGGAAACATGTGAATGATACAGTTCTCCTGCACATTGCAGCCGTCTTCAATAATTATTTCCCCGAAATCCCCGCGAATGGCAGAACCTGAACCGATAAAAACATTTTTGCCGATGGTCACATTCCCAGTCACCGAAGCAAGCGGATGAACAAAAGAAGATTTATGAATGACTGGAATATATTTTTTGAATTTGTAGATCATACTTTCTCAATCACAACTGCGTAACCCTGCCCTACTCCGATGCACATAGTAACCAGCGCATACTTTTTATTTTGCTCGTGCAATTCAATCGCAGCAGAGTTCAGAATTCTTGCTCCGCTCATTCCGAGAGGATGTCCGAGAGCAATTGCGCCACCATTCGGATTTATTCTTGAATCGTTATCTGCCAATCCCCACGAACGTGTGCAGGCAAGTGACTGAGCAGAAAAAGCTTCGTTGAGTTCAATGATATCAATGTCTTTCCATGTCAGTCCTGCCTTTTTCAGAGCGCGATTGCTTGCTTCCACCGGACCAATTCCCATAATGCGTGGTTCAACACCGATAACTCCGGAAGAAACAATTCTTGCTTTCGGTTTGAGATTATATTTTTTGATCGCATCTTCAGAAGCCAGAAGAATTGCGCAGGCACCATCGTTCAGTCCGGAAGAATTTCCTGCAGTCACTGAGCCGTCTTTTCTGAAAGCGGGTTTGAGTTTGGAAAGAATTTCCATCGAAGTATCGGGTTTGATGAATTCATCGTTCTCAAATAATTTCACTTCTCCTTTCTTCTGAGGAATCTCAACTCCCATAATTTCTTTTTTGAATCTTCCTTTCTTTTGAGCAGCGGTTGCCTTCTGATGAGACCAAAGAGCGAACTTGTCCTGATCTTCACGGGAGATTTTATCACGCTCTACTAAATTTTCTGCGGTCTCTCCCATTCCATCTGTACCATATTTTTCTTTCATCTTCGGATTAATGAACCTCCATCCGAAACTTGAATCGAACATTTGCGCGTCTCTTCCGAAAGGCGTAGAAGTTTTTGAAATCACCCATGGAGCACGCGTCATATTTTCAACTCCGCCAGTAATTACTAAATCCATATCGCCAACCATAATTGCTCGTGCGCCAGAAATGCTTGCCGATAATCCTGAAGCGCATAAACGATTTACGGTTTCTCCCGGAACAGAATAAGGAAGTCCGGCAAGAAGCAAACTCATACGCGCAACATTACGGTTATCTTCTCCTGCCTGATTTGCACAACCTAGAATTACATCTCCAATCTCCTTCGGATCAATGGAAGAATTTCTTTTCAGAAGTTCTTTCAAAACGATTGCTCCCAAATCATCGGGACGAACAACAGAAAGTGTTCCTCCGAAATTTCCTATGGGAGTTCTTATTCCGTCTATGATATAAGCACTTTTCATAATTATTTATTTTCAGGAAACCATTCTTTGCTTGTGCGATAAACTGTTCCTTTGAAGAATGCCACACTTTCGTTCTTCTGATTTTTAACGTCAATCAAATAGGTTCCGGTTTTAGCAGTGAGAGAAAGTTGTTTCGCTTCGCAGGTGAGCACATCACCTTCTTTCACCGCGACTGGAAAAGAAATAGAACAATCCAGCGCAACGCTTAACCGTCCATGTGCGTTGGAAGCAAATGCAAGAGCGCTGTCAGCAAATGAAAAAGTAATTCCACCGTGCGTACTGCTAAAACCGTTCAGCATTTCTTTTCTGATTTTCATTTTCAAAATGCAATGACCTTGATCAATTAATACACGCTCAATACCCAACCACTGGCTGAACCAGTCGTTGTCGTACATTTTATCTACAATTCTATTTGCTAAATCTTTACTCATGCAAAAAGTTCTTGTTGAATTAATACGCCTTCGTGTTCTAATAAAAATTTCTTTTTATCCAATCCTCCGCCATAGCCAACTAAATCTCCATTCGAACCAATCACACGGTGACAAGGAACAATAATTGAAACAGGATTTCTTCCGTTCGCAGTTCCCGCTGCGCGAATACATTTCTTATCTCCGAGATTAATTGCGAGTTGCAAATAAGAAATTGTTTTTCCAAAAGGAATGTTCAGCAGTTCATTCCAGACTCTTTTCTGAAAATCAGTTCCTATCAGATCTAGCGAAACGGAAAATGTTTTTCTTTCTTTATTAAAGTAATCGTGAAGTTGTTTCAGGCATTCTGTCGTATGCTCATTGTTCTTGCTTTGTCCAACGCGTTTCTTCACAAACAAAATGGAAGTAACTCCTGTATCATTCGCCATGATCTCCATAAGTCCCGCAGGAGATTCATAATAGGTTTTATAGAGAGTATTTTCCATTGTCCAAATGTAGCAATTACAACTATTCCTTTTCTGATAGAATAGTGAACCGAAAATCAAACGGGTTCAGATTTCCTTTCAATTCATCAAAAAGATTTCTACCATGCTTCAAATAAAAAGGAATGAAATTATCATGGCGTTCCTGCAGTTCTCCTTTAAAAATTTCTGTTTCGGATGTCTCTTCATTATCTATGTGAACAAAGTTGCGCGGAATTAAAACCGGAAAAAATATTTTATGATGATCGAACATGACTATGTACTCCAGCCAATATGAAATCTCAGCGGGACCGCCAACATAAGCAAGGTTGGGAAAAATTTTTTGCTGATACAAAGGGCGGGTAATCACACTCGGGCTGAATCGTTCTGTTTCTTCGACAAGCTTCTTTTTCCACTCCTCAGGTTCTGACTGAACTTTTGCAGTATCAATCCATCCTCGGAATTTTTTTGATAGAAGAAAAAAATTTATTTCCTTCGGTATTACCTGAGCATCATATCCGTTATTTTTTAACTGAGCAATTGTTTCATTAACGAGATTAAAGTTGGTGTGATTGAACATATCGTCTCTGATAATTTCTCTGAATTCATTTTTCAAACGCTTATCATCCGCATCGAGAATAACCAAACCGTATTTGCCGAAAAGTTCATTCACTAAATATCTTGTTGCAGAAGCGTAATCCGAATGATTCAGATATGCATTCTCAAATAAAGCAATCAACTCTGCCACATTTTTTGAATCATCCAAAAGAGATTTCAACTCTGAAATCACTTCACTAATTCCTGCTGTAGAAAATTTCCCGACAGGTCCGCCTGGTTTTTTATTCCATTCGATCTTCTTTCCGAAAAGATTGATGTGATTCACTTCTACAAAATCATGGTCTTCGCTTGCCATCCAGTAAACAGGGACAAAATTATAAGCAGAATATTTTTTCTTCAACGCCTCAGCAAGATTAATTGTAGAAATTATTTTATAAATAAAATACAGCGGGCCGGTGAAGAGACACAATTGATGACCGGTGCAAACTGTAAATGTTTTCTCGTCAAGAAGAAGTTGGCAGTTGGCAGTTGGCAGTTGGCAATTACTCGTCTTAGCATATTGCTCAGTAATTACATCTACCAACAACTTACGATTGAACTTAAGAGCAGAAATATCTTTTATTGCCTGGGAAAAAGAATCTGCAGATGGAGAATACTTATAGAAAGAAGAAAGATTTTTCTCTTGGTTGATATAATCAAGAAACAGTTTTGAAAAATGATTTGTCTTTTCTAATGATACGTGGTGGAATTTCATTTTACAACTTCTCCGATCAAATCATATTCCTTTGCAGAAATAATTTTTACCTCTGCAAAATCTCCAATACGAACATAAACTTGCTTTTGCTCACTATCCTTCGGAGATGGCCGGGGTGAGGCCTCCACAAGAATGGTGTTATCCACATCAGGAGAATCAAATTCCGTTCTGCCGATGAAATAGTTTCCTTCTTTCTTATCGAACAATACTTTGAAAGTTTTTCCGATCATCTTCTTATTTAACTCGGCAGAAATTTTCTGCTGGACTTTCATCACTGCATCCGCTCGCCTTTGTTTTTCTTTCTGCGGAACATCGTCCTTCAGCGTGAATGCGTGCGTATCATCCTCGTGCGAGTAAGTAAAAACTCCCAGCCGTTCAAACTTTGATTCCTTTATCCACTCCAGCATTTCCTCGTGGTCTTGCTTGGTTTCTCCCGGATAGCCTGCAATGAGCGTAGTACGAATTGCAATGCCCGGAACGCGCTCGCGAATAGTTTCCGCCAACTCAATTGTTTTTTCCTTCGTAATTCCCCTGCGCATTGACTTAAGCATATTATCCGAAATATGCTGAAGCGGAATGTCGAGATAGTTGCAAATGTTTTTCTTTTCTCGCATCACATCCAAAACTTCCAAAGGAAATCCACTTGGATAGGCGTAATGTAAACGAATCCAATCCAGCCCGTTTACATCCGAAAGTTTTTCCAGCAGTTCAGCCAGATTTCTTTTCTTGTAAATATCTAAACCGTAGTAAGTCAAATCCTGCGCGATGAGAATAATTTCTTTTGTTCCGTTCTTCACAAGATTTCTTGTCTCTTCAATGATTTTTTCTATTGGAATTGAAACATGCTTGCCTCTCATAATCGGAATCGCACAGAAAGAACAAGGGCGGTCGCATCCTTCTGAAATTTTTAAATAAGCGTAATGAACAGGGGTAGTGAGCAATCGCTCTCCAATCAGTTCATGTTTGTAATCTGCTTTTAAAGTTTTGAGAAGTCGCGGCAAATCTTTCGTTCCGAACCATGCATCCACATCAGTAATTTCTTTTTGCAAATCATCTTTGTAGCGCTCGCTCAAACATCCGGTCACATAAACTTTTTCAACCTTTCCTTTTCTCTTTGCATCCACACAATTTAATATCGTTTCAATGGATTGCTGCTTGGCATTTTCAATGAATCCGCAAGTATTAATAACCAGTATATTACTGTCGCTTAATTCATCTGAATATTCAACTTCAAAATTGTTCGCTTTCAACTGACCCATTAATACTTCAGAATCCACTAAGTTTTTAGAACAACCGAGTGTAATTACATTGACTTTATTTTTCCGGAGCGTTTTTGTTTTCATAAATTTCCTGCAACAAAAATAACACTATATTCGGACAGAAATTTTAATTCTAAAACTGAAAAAAATAATTTTATGAGAGAAGTGTTTATCGTTTCCGCAGTGCGAACTCCGCTTGGAAGTTTTGGCGGTTCATTGAAAGATATTTCAGCAACAAAACTCGGAGCAACTGCAATTAAAGGCGCGCTAGCGAAAATTAAATTAGACGCGAAAGTAGTGCAGGAAGTTTTTATGGGCTGTGTTCTGCAGGCAAATCTCGGACAAGCACCTGCTCGTCAGGCAGCAAAGTTTGCCGGGCTTCCCGACAGCGTGATTTGCACTACGGTAAATAAAGTCTGCGCATCGGGAATGAAAGCGATTATGCTGGGCGCGCAAACAATTGCATTGGGCGAAGCGGATGTGATTGTTGCAGGTGGAATGGAAAATATGAGTTCGGTTCCGTTCTATTCTGAAAATTTGCGCTGGGGAAATAAATATGGAAATGTTTCGATGATTGACGGGCTTGCGAAAGATGGTTTGACCGATGTGTATCACAATAACGCAATGGGCGTTTCTGCCGATTTGTGCGCGAAGGAATGCAACATCTCAAGAAAAGAACAGGATGACTTCGCTATAGAATCTTACACGCACTCTGCGAATGCATGGAAGGCAGGAAAGTTCAACGATGAAATTGTTCCGGTAGAAATTCCCCAGCGCAAAGGCGATCCGATTTTATTTAAAGAAGATGAAGAATACAAGAATGTAAACTTCGCGAAAGTTCCTGAGCTGCGCGCGGTGTTTACAAAAGACGGAACTGTTACTGCGGCAAACGCTTCAACGATGAATGATGGAGCTGCTGCACTTGTTTTGATGAGCAAAGAAAAAATGACTGCGCTTGGATTAAAACCCATAGCGAAAATTGTTTCTTATGCAGATGCGGAACAAGCGCCTGAATGGTTCACCACTACTCCATCGCTTGCCGTTCCGAAAGCAGTTGCAAAAGGAAATCTGAAAATGTCTGACATAAATTATTTTGAACTGAACGAAGCATTTTCCGTAGTGGGAATTGTAAATATGCAAAAGATGAAACTTGATGCAAGCAAAGTAAATGTGAACGGAGGCGCGGTTTCTCTCGGGCATCCGCTCGGCTGTTCAGGCGCGAGGATTATTGTAACACTTATAAATGTTTTGAAACAGAACAAAGCAAAATATGGCGCTGCGGGAATTTGTAATGGAGGAGGAGGTGCGAGCGCGATGGTAATCGAAAATGTTTGATGTACGGAATTTGTAATCTCTCTATAGTTCCCTGCCGAAAAGAACCTTCGGATAAATCCGAAATGGTTACACAATTATTATTCGGAGAACATTTTGAAGTTCTCGAAGAAAAAAAATCCTGGACATTAATCCGCATTGCGTATGACGGCTACGAATGCTGGATAGATAAAAAACAATTCCTACCTCTGAATGTAAAAGGAATAAATGATTCTACTACTGCTGTCTCTACGGACTTAGTTCAATTAGCTGAAGGCGAAAACGGAAAAATGATTTCTATTTTACTCGGCAGTTCACTCCCGAAATTTTCTAACAAAGAATTTTATCTTGGAAAAGAAAAATATTCTTTCGAAGGAGAGGCAACTTTTCCCTTTGCAAAAAATTCCCCCTTAAAAAAGGGGGATGAAAGGGGGTTGTCCGAAATTGCAAAATGGTATTTAAACACTCCTTATCTCTGGGGCGGACGCTCACCTTTCGGTTTAGATTGTTCCGGGTTTACACAAATGGTTTTCAAACTCTGCGGAATAAAATTAAAGCGTGACGCACACCAGCAAGCCGAGCAAGGAACTACTTTGAGTTTTCTCGAAGAAGCCAAAGAAGGCGACCTCGCTTTCTTTGACAACGAAGAAGGAAGAATTGTTCACGTTGGAATTTTACTTGGCGATGAAAAAATTATTCACGCCTCAGGAAAAGTTCGCATAGATAAACTCGACCACCAGGGAATTTATAATGAGGATCTGAAAAAATATACGCACAGGTTGAGAGTTGTAAAACGTTTTATTTAGCACGCTTTTTTGTCTTGTTTCTTCTTTCTTCATAGCCAAATCGTCACTCTTCCAAAATCCTATCTGCCATTCTTACCTGATATTTATCATTTCACAGATTGGGTGATGGATGTGTTTGATGATAAAATTGTTTTCAGAAAACCAATCAAAGAATCGGAAAAAGTTTCGGAGAATGGTCAGAGTAAGAAAAAGAAGATAAAGATATAAATTTTTTGCTCAACAAAATACATTTCAATATCGCCTTTGTTTTTGGCAGGAATTTTTCCTCTGAAAACAGTATTGAGATATGAGATGTGTGACATGAGATTATACGTTGCTCCTGAAATATTTATTTTTCCTGCTTCGCATGAAGATTCCATCCTGCTTGCAACATTCACAGTATCTCCCCATATATCGTAAGCAAATTTTTTATCTCCAACTACTCCTGCAGTAACCGGACCAGAATGAATTCCAATTCGCAAACTCCAATTATTATTCTGTGCTTTCATCCATGATTGAATTTCGAGTCCTGCTTTTAGAATTTCTTCTGCATGATTTGAGTTTGGAATTGGCAACCCGCTTACACACATATACGCATCGCCAATAGTTTTTATTTTCTCAATGTTGTGTTTGGAAATTATTTCGTCAAACTTTTTGAATATAAAATCTAATTCGTTTACCAATTCTTCAGCAGAAAGTTTTTCTGCAATGGTTGTAAATCCTTTAAAGTCGGTGAACATTACAGTTACATTTTCATAATATTTGGGAGCTGCCTTGCCTTTTGCTTTTAGTTCTTTTGCTGTTTCAACGGGAAGAATATTCAGCAAGAGTTTTTCACTCTTTCTTCTCTCTTTGAAAATAAATCCTGAAAGTATTACTACGATCAGCAAACCAAAGGCAACTGACCAGATAATTATTTTCTGCCTATTAAGCTGGGAATTCTGAAGTTCTTTGTCTTTATTCAATAATTTGATTTGCTGTTCCTTTTTTTCAGTTTCATATTTTGTTTGCATTTCGGTGATTTGCTTTGAAGATTCTTCATTAAACATGGAATCTTTTACCTGTGTATGCAGTTTAAAATTCTCATACGCATTTCTGAAATCTTTTTTCCCTTCGTATGCTTTCGAAAGGAGTTGGTATGACAAACTTATATTTTCCTTATTCGAATTCTCTCCGGCAATTTCCAGAGAGCGATTTGCAAAATCAATTGCTTTGTCAAAATTATTTTCTGATAAATAAATTATAGCCAAGTTGTAACAGGCATCTGATTCGGATTTTTTATCTCCTGTTTTTCTGCTTATGTCCAGCGTCTTTTTATCATACTCCAGCGCCTCTGTATTTTTTCCCATCAAATGAAGAAGCGCGCCCATTTCATTCATTGACCAGATAATGCTGGGCATGTAACCGTCTTTTTCATAGATAAAAAGCGCTTGCTGAAAATTTTTCATTGCTGAATCATATTGCTTCAACTCTTTATAAATACCTCCTAAATCCATCAAACATTCCGCAATGCTGAACTGATTGTCCTTAGATGGATTTTCTTTTTCAATCTGCTGAAACATGCTCAAAGATTTTTGCTGGTACTCAATCGCTTTGTCAAATTGTTTCATCAAGCCATAAAGATGACCGATGTTGCCGTAAACACCGGCTGTTCCCCATTTATCACCTGTCTCTTCACGTATTTTTAATCCTTTGTGATATTCCTCAATACTTTTCTGCAATTCTCCTTTTTCATAAAAAATATTTCCCGTCAACACATATCCTTTCGCAAGTCCTTTTTTATATCCTATTTTTTTTGAAAGTGAAATTGCTTCTTCAGAAAATAAAAATGCTTTATTGATATTTACAGTAAGATAATTCCAGCAAAGTATATTCAGCATATCAACCTTTGAAGAATCTTCCGGCAAACCTTTCATTACCTTTTCAAGAGAATCCAAAATAGGTTGAGCGATTGAAAAAAAAATTATGAGAATAAAAAAATAAAAAAGTAAAAGAAACTTTTTCATCTTACAAGTTTAATCAAACAAAGAGAATTGTCCTTTGTTTTTTTCTTCCATAAAAATTTTTTGGCGGTTTTTATAAAACGCTTCCGAATCAAACTCAAATTTATCTTTTGCGTTCAAGTATTTTTTCACAGCCATTTTAAAAAGATTGCGGATGGATTCAGCAATTTTTCCTTCGCCTCTTGTTCGGGTTCCCCAACGGCTGTCATTCACTTGTCCGCCATGGCATTCTTTAATTTGATTCCAAACTTTTTCCGCACGGTCAGAAAAATTTTTCTCAAGCCAATCTTTAAATACAGTTGCAATGGCACCGTTGAGCCGCACAATTGTATATCCTGCATTGCTTGCTCCGTTTTCAGCGGCAGTTTTTATGACATCGTAAATCTCAGTTGAATTTAATCCGGGAATGATTGGCGCATTCATAATTCCAACAGCAACTCCTGCATCGGATAAATGCCTGACCACTTTCATTCGGTTTTTGTAGGTGACAGTTCGCGGTTCAAGTTTCAATCGCAAGTCCTCATCGAGAGAAGTAATAGTTACCATCACATGCACGAGATTTAATTTTGCAAGTTCGGAAAGAATATCAATATCCCGAAGTATCAATGCATTTTTTGTAATGAGAGAAACGGGGTGCTTGTACTTCAAACAAACTTGCAGTATTCCTCTCGTGATTTCTAATTTTCTTTCGATGGGCTGATAACAATCTGTATTTCCTGAGAGCATAATCGGCTGCGGCTCCCAGTTTTTTTTCCGAAAATTTTTTTCTAAAAGTTCAGGAGCATTTTTCTTTACAAGAATTTTTCTTTCAAAGTCAAGCCCCGCGCTGTAACCCCAGTATTCGTGCGTGGTGCGCGCATAGCAGTATAAGCATCCGTGTTCGCATCCCTGATACGGATTCATTGAATACATTCCGGGAATATCGGGGCTTTCGACTTTGTTTACAATTGTCTTTGGAAAAACTTCTATGTACTGAGTTTGTTCTTCGCGCAGCATTTCTTCATCAATCATTTCCGGAAACTCTTTCACATAAGAATCATTGAAGAAACGGTTAGCCGGATTTACCTGTGCGCCTCTTCCGCGAAAATATTTTTCATCTTCTTCCATCTTTTTATTTCATCGAAGTACGAGCGAATTGCAATTCACCCGCACCTATTTGTTTTTACTTTTTACGTAATTCATTATTCCTTCAAAGTATGCTTCTGCTACTTCCTCTATTCGTTTTGAATCTTTTTGATTCAGCGCCTTACTTTCATTACTATTATCCTGGCAAAGCGATTCGCCATAACACAAAGTTCCGCGCACCATTCGCGTAAGAGCAAGGTTGCGGCAGAAAACTCCAGGCACATCTGTATTCAAACAATTTCCTTTCAGATAAATTGCGCAAGAATCCATTGCCGCAGGAACTTTTGTTTTCTCCACTAAACTTTCTACAATGAATTTAGAAAACAAAATTGAATTTTGAATATCATCCGTAAGAAGCAGGCGAAGAAAATCAATTCGCGCTTCCGGTTTGTCCAGTTCATCCGCAGAAAAACTTCCACCTACAAACGCCATATTGAAATCTTTTTTTGTGGGCTTGTTCCATTCTTTATTTGTTTCATCCACATTGTAGTGAATAATCAGCGTTAAGTCAGGATGGAACTCATTTATTTTTTTTGCACGCTCGCGCAAATCTTCCTGCAAAAAAAACCTGCGGAAGATTTCCAAATCATTTGCTTTTGTTAAAAGAAAATTTTTTTCTTCGAAAGAAATATCTCCTCTTGTAAAAGCGGAATCAACCGAGCGCAGAAACAAACTGTCTTTCCATTTTTCATATGTAACTCCGAAAGAAGAAATGCCTTCTTCATTTCTTGTAAGCATTACGGTTGCGCCTTCGCGTTCTAATTTCTTCTTTAGAACTTTTGCAGTAGCGAGAGTAAGATTTCCTTCAATAAGTTGTATCGGAGGGTTGGATTTTATTTCCACCCATTTTTTTTCTTTCTTCGCTGATTCTAAATCTCCGCCTATGTGGCCGGGGTCGAGAGCAATTGCTAAAAAACTCAATTCCTTATCGTGAGCAATGCGACCATAATGTCTCTTTATTTTGGAATTCATTGATAAAATAAAACTATCTGTTTTATTCCATTGCAGTAAGAATTGTAATTTCTTCTTCGAAGTATCGGTTGCCGGCTGATAAACTTCAATTCCTTCTTTTGTGAAAGAAAAAAATTCTGACAGTTTATTTTCTTTATCCAGATATTTCTGCATCTTCTTTGTGTAAACTGAAATCAAACTATCGGGATTAATTTGTGCAAAAGACCCTTCGACTACGCTCAGGGTGATAGCCAGAGTAAGAATTATAGTAATTCCGATTCTCATCTTAATTGTACTTTCGCTTTATGAATATTTTGTCGCTTCCTTTTGAGAAAGAAATTTTTTACCGTGCATCGCGCAGCAGCGGCAAAGGCGGACAAAACGTAAATAAAGTTTCCACAAAGGTAGAATTGAATTTTGATGTTGCCAATTCGAAGTTATTAACGAATGAGCAAAAACAAAAAATTTCTGAAAAACTTTTTCAACATATCAATAAGGAAGGAATTCTGAAAGTAACTGCGGAGACATCGCGCTCGCAACTGGAAAATAAATTTATTGCACTGAAAAAATTTCACAAACTCATCCATGACTGCTTCAGGGAGAAAAAGAAAAGAATTATCACCAAGGCAACAAGAACTTCGAAAGAAAAAAGAATAAAGCAAAAAAAAATACGCTCCGAATTGAAAAAGAGCCGCTCTGAAAAATGGATTTGAGGCACGATTTTTTTAATTTACCTTTGCAAGATTATGAGCGCGAATGAGAAAAAAATTATTCTGATTATTTTTTTTATTCCTATTTCTTTTTTTTCTTTCTCCCAGCAAACTTCATTCTCCGGCAGCGATTCGCTGCATTCGCTTTATCACATTGTGACGCTAAAAGACGGCACGGTATTAAAAGGAAAAATTATCAGCGAGGAAAAAAGAGAAACTGTTTTTCAGGATGAATTGCTCGGAAATGTTTCTTTCCATGCACGCGATGTGGCAAGTATAGCGCAAATAGAGCCGCAGGAATTTTATCTCATTACCCTGATGAACGGGACCATCTTGCAGGGGAAAATCATCAACAAAAAAGAAAAAGAAATTATTGTTGAAACTTCGGCAATTGGAAATGTTATAGTGGATGTGAACAAAATAAAAAACATTCAGGTGATTGCGCCCGGAAATTTTCCGAATGGAAAATACTGGTTCAAAACTTCCATAGACGCGCATTACTTTATCACTCCTTCCTCCATTCCGCTGAATACAAACGAAGCGTATTACCAAAACACGATGGGGCTCTTTAACGGATTCGAAGCATCGCTGTCAAAAAATTTTTCGCTGAGCGGAGGAGTCATTCTTCCTGTTGCAGTATTTATTGCACCGCATTTAAGTTATAAAATCAGCAACGGAATTTATGCAGGCGGTGGCGGACTTTTTTCTCTGCGCACAGGAAAACAATATTCTGCTTTTGGTTATGGAATGCTGACTTTTGGAAACAGAAATTCGCACATCAGCATTGGTGGCGGCTATGGATATTTTACGTATCAGAACAGAAGATATTATTACTTGCATCATACTTACAATGTATATGTAAACACTTTTACGCTCAGCGCAGAACATCGCTTAACTCCGCATTGCGCGCTGGTAACAGAAAACTGGCTTGCATTTGACAATAAAATAAAATTTCTTACGGCAGGCATGCGCTATATGGGAGAAAAAAATTCGTTCGACTTTGGTTTCGGAAATTTTTCTCTCAACAAAAGAGTTTTTGGAATTGCGGTTTCGGGCATGATTCCTTTTGTAAGTTACCTGCGTAACTTATAACTGAACTTGTTTCAAAAAAAAATTCCAGAGCGGTTCATCGGGAGGATTTGCGGTGATTGTTATAGATTCTTTTTTTATAGGATGAATAAATTCAACTTTTCTGGCGTGAAGATGAATACTTGCATCTTCATTCGTTCGTTTGAATCCATATTTCACATCGCCTTTGATGGGGCAGCCGATGGCTGAAAGTTGCACTCGAATCTGGTGATGCCTTCCTGTATGCGGATTTATTTCAAGAAGAAAATAATTTTCCGAATGGCAACTGATTTTATACTCCAGTTCCGCTTTTAAACTTCCTTCCATTTCTTTTTCATACGCACGTGAAATATTTTTCTGTTCATTTTTTTTTAGGTAATGAATTAAATTTCCGCTTTCGGGTTCCGGTTTATTTTTTACAACCGCCCAATAAGTTTTTTTCACTTCTTTCGTGCGGAACAATTCATTCATGCGGGCAAGGGCTTTGCTGGTCTTTGCAAAAATCACAACTCCGCTCACCGGGCGGTCAATGCGGTGAATTACTCCAAGGAAAACTTCACCCGGCTTGTTGTATTTTGCCTTTAAATACTTTTTTACTTTTTCGCTCAGCGGCTCATCGCCCGTTTTATCGCCCTGAACAATTTCGGAAGGTTTTTTATTTACAGCGATGAGGTGATTGTCTTCAAAAAGAATTTCCATTAGTACTGTTCCTTTTCATTCGGAAAATCTTTGCTCTTTACATCCTTGATATATTTTTGCACGGCAGTTTTCACATCATCGTAAAGATTCAAATACCTGCGGAGAAAACGGGGAGAAAATTCTTTATTGAGCCCGAGCATATCGTGAAAAACCAAAACCTGTCCGTCCACTTCGCTGCCTGCACCAATTCCAATTACAGGAATAGAAATATTTTTTGAGACCTGCGCGGCAAGTTTGGCAGGAATTTTTTCAAGAACAATCGCGAAACATCCGGTCTCTTCAAGCAACTGCGCATCTTTTTCAACTCGTTCCGCTTCCACCTTTTCTTTTGCGCGTACTTCATACGTTCCGAATTTATAAATGGATTGCGGAGTTAATCCTAAATGTCCCATCACAGGAATTCCTGCCGATAAAATCCGCTCGATGGATTCTTTCACTTCTTTTCCTCCTTCAAGTTTCACTGCGTGCGCGCCCGATTCTTTCATGATTCGTATAGCGGAATTCAATGCTTCTTTTGAATTTCCCTGGTAAGAACCAAAGGGCAAATCAACCACAACGAGCGCGCGCTTTACCGCGCGAACAACCGAAGTGGCGTGATAAATCATCTGGTCGAGCGTAATTGGCAGAGTTGTTTCGTTTCCAGCCATTACATTGGAAGCGGAATCTCCAACAAGAATTACATCAATTCCTGCTGCATCCAAAATTTTTGCTGAAGTAAAATCATAACCGGTGAGCATGGAAATTTTTTCTCCGTTCTTCTTCATTTGGAGAAGAACGTGCGTGGTGATTCTTTTTATTTCCTTTTTTCCTTTGTTCATTTTCCGGTAACGAATTAACGAATCTTATTACGAATTTAACGAATCGGAATCAGATAAAAGTTCTTTTTCCTTATTCAGGAGTATTGTATTTAATACGCGCTTATATTTTACTTGCGTACTTCCGAAAGCAATTAGAATCCCTAATTTCAATTTTGAATTTATGAGATAATTTGTCAATTGCTCGAAATCTTTTTTAAGAAATACATCGCGTGATTTTAATTCTACAACAATTTTTTCATCCACCAAATAATCAAAATATCCTTTCTCTACAGTTGTATCATTAAACTTAACGGGATAATATAAATTCTCTTTGTATGGGATTTGGATTTTAGAAAGCGCTATTCCAAATGCTTTATGATAAGTAATCTCTTTATGTCCACCTCCGATTTCATTAAATACTTCAAAAGAACACCCAACAATTTTATAACTCAATTCAGGAAATAATAAATCTTCTTTCATTGGATTTGTAACATTCGTTACCGATTCGTTAATTCGTTACCAGGACTGGTTGTTCTATTCTACGTTCATCAACTCCACATCAAAAATCAAAGTTGCCTTCGGAGGAATAATAGGCGGACGACCTTGTTCACCATACGCAAGTTGATACGGAATAAGCAGGCGCATTTTATCGCCCACGCTCATAAGCGCAATGCCTTCGTCCCATCCTTTAATCACCTGCCCTACTCCGAGATTAAATTCAATGGGCTGCCCGCGCTGAACCGATGAATCAAAAAGTTTCCAACTTCCATCGCCTAAAAATCCTGAATAATGAACAGAAACTTTTTTTCCGTTCACGGCTTTGGCTCCGGTTCCTTTTTTTAGCACAATATATTTTAATCCATCACCGGTTGAATCCACTTTCAATCCTTTCACATCCCATGGTTTGGGAGGCGCTTTCACATCCATCAACTCCACTTCAAACAGTAAAGTTGCGTTGGCAGGAATTTTTCCCATAGCGCGCGCGCCATATCCTAAATCAGGAGGAATGGTGAGCATTGCCTGGTCGCCTACATGCAGCAGCGCAATTCCTTCGTCCCATCCTTTAATTACTTGTCCTGCGCCAAGCGTGAATGAAAATGGTTGCCCACGGTCGCGCGAACTGTCGAATTTTGTTTTCGCGCTGTCGGGAAGTGTTCCCACATAGTGAACCGAAACCATATCACCGGCTTCTGCTTTCACTCCTGTTCCTTTCTTAGTGATTTTATATTTCAAGCCGGAAGCGGTGGTGTATTCCTTGTTGAGTTCAATGGTTTCCTTTTTCGTTTCAGTTTTTGCCTGCGATTTTTTTTTCTGAGCGAACGAGGAAAGAGGAAACAAAAAAGTTGCTGCAATAAAAAAAGAAATAATTGTTTTCATATTTTATTTTTTTGATTTAATGTCTAACAGTTGAATATCGAATTTAAGAGGCATGTACGGAGGAAGAAAATATTTTCCGGTGCGCGGGTCCTGCACGCCACTGGAATCATACGCCAGTGAAGAAGGCAAAATAATTGTAGCCGCAGAACCTTTCTTCATCATTTTAATTGCCTGCTCCCATCCTTCAATCACTTTTTTTTCTCCCACAGCAAATGTAAACGGCTGCCCTCGTTTCACTGAAGAATCAAAAATGGTTCCGTTGAGAAAAGTTCCGGTGTAATGCACAAGCACCGAATCGCCATCCTTTGGGCTTGCGCCTTTTCCTTTGGCGGTTTCAATAAAATACATTCCGCTTTTTGCCGGCTTCGCGTCAATGTGGTTGTCTGTGATATACTGGCTGAGTTCTTTAGGCTCTTTTTCTTTGCGCTCGCTCATATACATTTTCCGCTGCTGTTCCTGTTCCCACATGATGTCCTGCATGGTTTGAATGTTTTCCAGTTTCACATTGAACTCGAGGTATTCGCCCGTCAAATAATTTTTGGCAGAATCTTTCGAAGGATAAAATTTATTTACCGAATCGGTGGGCACGAGAAAAGTTGCGCTGTCGCCAATCGCCATCATGTGAATCCCTTCTTCCACAGCGCCCTTGAAAATCGGCTCACGAAGATTTCTGCGAACGCCATCGGGATAAATGAGCGAAGTGTTGTCAACCGTTGAGTCGCCAATGCGCGTGAGCATTTTCAAACGAACAATTTCCCCGTATTTCGGATGCGCGGTATCTTTTCCATGCACATGAAATTTATAGCGCAAGCCGCTGGGAGTTTTTTCAAAGCCGGAATATTTTGAATCTCCACAGGAGACAAGGCAGATGGCAGATGGCAGAAGGCAAATGGAAAGAATCCAAACCGAAAACCGTAAACTGTAAACCATAAACTTTTTTTATTGCACTTTTATTAGTTCTACTTCATAAATTACAGTCGTGAACGGAGGCACAATTCCGTTTGCTGAACCACTGCTTCCGTAAGCGAGGTGCGAAGGTATAATAAATTTTGCGCGTTCGCCCTCGTGCATTCTCCGCACTCCGGTTTCCAATCCTTTTATGAGTTGGTCTTCCATTCCTACCATGTATTCGAAGGGCTGACTCTCATAGAAAAAATCAAAACAGCGTCCGTTTAAAAAAGTTCCCCTGTAATTCAGCAGCGCGACTGTTCCCGAATCGGGCATGAGCCCTTTTCCTTCGCTGAGTTTCATATAATACATTCCGTTGGAAATTAATTCTGCCGACACTGAACTGTCGGCAAGATATTTATCAAGAACTTTTTTTTCTTCAAACTCTCCCTGCTCTGATTTTTCTTTTTCCGCTTTCGCATCCTGTTCGTGTTCTGCGGGAGTTTGCACCTTAAAAACTTTCGCGTAAATATAAATGGGCGATTCAAGATACATTCCGATGCCTGCGGGAATCACCGTATGATTTTTTTTCATGTACAGTGTGTAAGCATCGGTAATAAAAACTACGCTGTCGCCTTCTGATAAATACTGAAATCCCTCGCGGTAGTCCTTTTCATATTCAGGAGGAGGGAGAAGAAAAGTTACCGCGCCCTGCAAACCAATGGTGCGCGTATCATAAAGAATAGAATCTTTCTCGGACTTGATTATTATTTGAGCAGTAACATAATCATTTGGTTTTGCTTTTTTAATTCCTTCGCCTACATCAATGAGTTTATAGTAAAGACCATTTTTTGTTTTGGTAAAATCGCGAAACCTGCTGTCACCGCAGGAGAAAAGCAAGAAGTGAAAAGTAAGAAGTGAAAAGTAAAAAAAATAATTCGTACTTCGTACGTTCGTAAAGTGTTCGTGCTTCGCTGGCATTTTCATTTCACTTCTAAAAGTTCTATATCTGCTTCGATGCTGGAGAGCGGAGGAATTTTTGCGTCATCGCCATGCAAGCCGTGCGCAAGCCAAGAGGGGACAATAAATTTTGCTTTATCGCCCACATGCATCAGTTGCACTCCTTCCTGCAAGCCGCTTTCAATGGCTTCGCCTTCCACTTTAAATTCATATGCTCCGTCTTTTTCAGAAGAATAACATTCCGTTCCATCGAGCAAAGAAATTTTATAATTCACTTTTACATTGTTTCCGGATTGAGCCGGCAGCCCGTTTCCTTTTTTCAAAAACATATAGCGCAAGCCCGTTCCGGTTTTTTCCATTTGCCAGTTGTGATTGGCAATATACTGGTTGATTTCATCCGATTCTTTTTCCACTTCGTATTTATTCACTTTAAGCAACTGCTCTTTGAATTTATCGGGATTAATTTCTTTTTTCTTTTTCACTTCAGGGTTTCCGCAGGAGAAAAACAAAAATAAAAATGAAGATACTAAAAAATAAAAAGTAAATTTCATAGGTAAAATCACTTCAGCAATTCGTCTTTGTATTCGGGAAGAATGTTTACAAATCTGGTCACCGCTTCATCAAGGGTGGTGTGCGCTTCGCCACCGGCAGCATTCAGGTGGCCGCCACCGCTGAAATGTTTTCGCGCAAATTTATTCACATCAAAATTTCCTTTCGAGCGGAACGAAATCCGTATTTCGCCTTTCAGTTCAGTGAAGAGAGCAGAAAATTTTATTCCTTCGATGGAGAGCGGATAATTCACCACGCCTTCGGTGTCGCCTTTCTGAAAATTATATTTTTTCAAATCGCTTGCCGAAAGCGCAATGAAGCCGGTATTGTATTCTTTCAGCACTTTCATTTCTTTCACAAGGCAATGCCCCAGCAGGCGGATTCTGTTTTCTGAATTGGTATCAAAAACGTTTGAGTAGGCAAGATTATTTTGCGCGCCTGCTTCAATTAAATCGGAAACCACGCGGTGCGTATGCGCAGAAGTGGTATTGATTTTGAAGTTCAGCGAATCGGTCATAATGCCGGTGTAAAGGCAGTTCGCCACTTTTTTATTAATACCTTTTTTATCACCGAGCATCACAATGAAATCAAACACAAGTTGCGCGGTGGAACAGGATTTTTTATCGCAAAGCATATAGTGCGCAAACTTTTCCGGCAGCAGGTGATGGTCAATAAGAATTTTTATCGCTTTGGATTTTTTCACCAGCGTTCCCAGCGTTTCTATTCTGCGCAGCGCATTAAAGTCGAGGCAAAAAATCACTGCGGCTTTTTTGACGAGCGCTTCCGCTTTATCCGGGTTCTCTGAAAATTCAAGCACCTTATCATCGCCCGGCAGCCATTTAAGGAACTCAGGATAACCGTTGGGAGTGATTACGCTTACGCGGTGATTTTTCCGAAGCAGGAAATTATACAAGCCCAGCGAAGAGCCCATGGCATCGCCATCTGGATTTTTATGCGTAACAATTACAATGCTCTTTTTTGAAGAGAGCAACTCTTTTATTTCTTCTGCTTCCTGCTGTGTCATGGATTTGCGAATATACGGAATTGTCCCTGTCTTGAATTTTCGGAAATGATTGGGGTATATTTGCAGAATGAAACTTTTTCTTTCTTTACTTTTCATTCCATTCTCTTTATTTTCTCAATCACCGCATAAATTTAAAGCGGGAGATAAATTGCCCGCGCTTTTTCTCACGAGCGCGTTTGGCGATACGGTTTCTACCGGTGCATTAAAAGGAAAAAAGATTCTTCTCACCTTCAACCGCTATGTGAGTTGCCCGCTCTGCAATTTCCGCACGCACGAACTGCTTCAGCAGTACGATAGTTTAAAAGCAAAAGGGTTTGTTATTATTTCCGTGTACGAATCAAGCAAAGAAATGCTCACGCAGTACGCGAGCAAAGAAGAAATTCCTTTCTTCCTGATTGCCGACCCGCAGGAAACGCTGTATAAAAAATTCAAGGTGCAAAAGAGTTGGTGGAAAACGTTTATCGGCTTGTTCAACCATTATGGACAAAAACATTCGGCAGGAAAAAAACTTTTCAAAAACAACTATGAAAGAGACGGGCATCTTAACCGGATAGGCGCTGATTTTTTAATTGATGATCAGGGAATTATTCACACCGCCTATTACGGAAAATTTGTTGGCGACCATTTGCCCGTTGATGAAATTGTAAAGTGGGTGTCGGAAAAATAGCACCCGCGAATTTATTGAGCGCCCATCACCAGTTTCTGCACGGCAAGAATTTTTCCTTCTTGCTTCAGGTGAACAAAGTAAAGCCCTTCGGATAAATCGGTACAACTTATTTGAATCGTTTGCCCCGAAATGTTTTCTATTGTTTTTACTTCCTGCCCAAGTTGATTGCAAATAGTAAGCGTTGCGTTCTTCAGAATTTTATCTGACTGAATGAATGCATCGGAAGAAACAGGATTAGGAAAAACAGAAATGTTCACCCCGCTTTCCAATTCGTTCACGCCAAAATATCCGGTAAAGCAATTGGTTTGCTGCACAAAAGTTGCACCGCTGATGGTACCGTTATTGCTGCTTGAAGTTGCATCGTAAACAGTGGTGCCGCTTCCTTCATTCATTTTCCAGTAGCCCACCAAACCGGTTTCGTTGGCGGGAACAAGCCAGTAGCACATCTTCTGCTGAATTTCCGTTTGTGAAAGCGCGCGGTTCCAAAAACGCACTTCATCCAGCAAGCCGTTGTAAAAACGGATAAACGCATCGCCCCATGTTCCGAAGGCGGTGATTTCCGTACTCGCGGCAATGGGAACAGTTCCGGTTGGGTCGGTGGAAGTTTGAAGCACTCCGTCAATATAAAGTTTCACTCCTGTTGCGGGGTCAATCACTCCGGCAACGTGATGCCATACGCCTGCAGACCATGTGTTGGCGTTGGATGTTACATTATGCAACGTGCCGTTATCACGCATTCCGAAATTAATATATCCCCTATAACCGGTCGACCAATCCGTTCCGGGAATGGAAAATCCATATTCATGATATTGCGTGGCATCGTTGCGCTGAATGAACGTATAGGCAGGGTCGGTGGTTGCAGGAGTAATAGTGATGGAAGGCGCAAACCAGAATTCAATGCTGCGCACTCCGGCTCCGGCAGAAGTTCCTATGTTCACGTAATTGCTGCTTCCGTCAAACTGGAGAACATAATTTACGTTTTGTGAAAATGCTTCCGCGAATAAAAAGGAAGCAGGTAAAAGAAGAAGTAACGATTTTTTCATAAAAGAATAATTGGATGGAAGGATGGAAGATTGGAAGGTTGGAATGATGAATGCTGTTCCAACCCTCCCTTCTTCCGGCTTTTATTTATTCAGCACCACTTTTTTAGTCGCCTTGCCCGAATTTGTTTTCACTTCAATGAAATAAATTCCGTTGGGCTTGTCGGCAAGGTTCACTTTAAAGTTTTTGGGCGTGACTATGTTATCCGATAGTTCCGAAACCGTTTCTCCCACCACAGTGTAAACCTTCACGCTTGTGAGCCCGGCATTGGGAATGTTCACGCTCACGTTCACCGTTCCATCGGTAGGATTGGGAAACACCGAAATGGCATTCTCCTGGCTGAGTTCATTCACTCCCACCACCGCCTGAAGGTTGATGTTGTCCACAAAGAGATTGGAGCCATAGCCGTTGCGCGCTTCAAAAGCGAACAAGACGTTGCTCTGCCCCACTACTGCAGCAAGCGATACGTTTTCATTGCGCCATGCGCTGCTGTTGGGAATGAAACATCCCTGCCCATCGGCATAAGCGCTGCAGGCAGCAGTGTTGCTCATGATGCACGGAACAGTGGCGAGCGTGGTGCCGCCTTTGGTATAAACCATGTTCCATGTATTGCCGCAGTTGGTGGAATAATAAACATCCAGTGTATCGCTGTAGGTAGCATCCCAGGGAGCATACGCCACATCAAAAGTCATTTGCGCTGACGAGTTGGCGGCAGAAAAATTATAGCCGGTGGTAATCATTTTCACCCGTGCGGTGGCGGTGTAAGTAGGGTTGCAGAAATTATACAACGCGCTGGGAGCCGGATTTCCGTACGTGGTGTTTTGCAGCCAGAGGTCGGCATTGGCGGGAGCGGCTGTCTGCGTCCATCCCGAAGGAAGAAATGTTCCGAACGCTTCTGTATAAGGAAGCGCAGCACCCGTTGTGCCAATCACAAACGGATTTGACGACAGGTCATTGCTCGTGTTCAGGTCAGAGCCGCTATTAGGAGCGCTGGTGGAAGCATAAAAAGTATGCGTTCCTGCCGCAGCGGTTTGAACCGGAAGCGTGGCATTGGCAGTTTGCCCGGTGGTAAGAGAACCCGTCCAGTTGAACATTGCGCTTGGATTGGCATCCACATGATAATTGATGGTGCAGGAAGTTAACGTAGTGGTTCCGAAATTTTTCACTGTAACCACAGGAGTGAAAGAGGTGTTGCATATTGTTCCGTTGGGAGAAACAATGGATGAAATGCCTGCATCGAGCGCAACGGGGGGAGAACATACCACAGAAGAATTATTTGCCAGCGCCATTAAATAACTGGTAACGGTTGACTGCACGCGCGCTTTCTGCCCGGTGGTGTACATATTATAACCGGCATCATCGGTATAATCCATAAAGTTCTGGTACATTCTTCCCGGGTAGGGGGAACAGGTGTTAGAGCCCTCGTTGGAACCGGCACCCACTCCGCAGGCATCGGTTACGCAGCCGCTCGGGTTGCCCGAAGTTGCATCCGCCATGTTGGGGGTGTCCGCCACCTGGTCGCTGCCGGTGCAGGCGCCACCGTCATCGCCCCATATATGATAGAGGGCGAAGCAATGCCCGTTTTCGTGGCAGAGGGTTCTTCCCATATTATAAGGAGGACAGGTTCCGTTAATGGTACAGTAGTGAACCACGGTTCCATACCCAGAGCCCGGAGGGGGAAACGAACCATAGCCGAGCAAGCCGCCTCCCAAATTTCCAATCCATATATTGAAGTATTGATTGATGGGCCAGGTATCATCACCGCCAGAGGCATTTGATTTTATTTTATCATCCGTAGTAAAAGAAGCAACGCTGGTTGCCTTATGAATAATTCCGGTGGTAGAATTTCCGCTGGGGTCTTTCTGCGCGAGGCAGAACTGAACATCCAAACTCACTGCGCGCGGCACCCAGGCAGAAGGCGTGTTCGCGGCATCGGCATTGGTGCGCGACCAATCTTTGTTCATTTGCGTAATGGCGGCTTTCACCTGGTTATCGGTGGGGTTCTGCCCGGATCCATTGTATAAAATATGAACTACAATCGGAATGGTATAAACCGTATTGACGCTGTTTCCGTTCAGGCGCGCTTCTAAAAATTGCTTTGCGCCTTCACTGATTATTCTATCCGCTTCCGCGCGCTTCTCGTCAAACTTGGGGTCAACGGAGCGGAGGTAATTCTCGTACATCACCTGCCCGCAGCGGATGTATCCGTTGGCATCGGGAGGCGTTTGAATGTGTTCCTGCGCAAAAAGAAAACTGGCGCTCGTGCCTGCTGCAAGCATGAAAGCGCATAGGGTAAAAGTTTTTTTCATAGGAGAATTGGTTTTTGAGTAGTACAAAGGTATTTTTTGGCGCAACAAAAACAAATTATTTGAAGATTATTTTTTCAACGGGTTTTGCACCTTTTCCCGGAAAGAAAAACGGAAAGAAGGGTGGCGTATCAAATGTAAGAATGTAGATTTCTATTCCTGGTAACGAAGTAACGAATTTTACGAATGAGGGTGTTATTCCGGGGATGTTTTGCTACCTTTAAAAACTAAAATGAAAAACTGCTCCTATCTTTATCAGAGCAGTGTCTTGAATATTTTACTTCTCTTTGAACAAAGCGTCTTTCAGGTTGGAATACTTCAGCGAAATCTCTATAGCATTTGGTTTACTGACTTGCGAAGCAGAGGCAATATTTATATCATACGAAATGCCGATGCTGAAATACGCCAGTTCAA